>JAADDS010000065.1 GCA_013153845.1 Methanococci archaeon
TTCATAACAACTCCTCCTTATAAACAATTCCCTCATGTCCAGTAATAACATTTTTTCTTAACTCTCTAATTTTCTTTAAACTCTCTAACGCTAATTTTTCATCTATATTTAATTTTGGAGGGATCATCTTTAATATATTATTTTTTAAAGGAGAGGCATCCCCTACAACAACATAATCTTTATAGATAACCGATATACTACCGTAAGTATGCCCCGGAGTTTCAATAATCTTAATCTCTTTATCTTTAAACTTTTTAAAATCTTCAAAGTTATCATTAAATCCGAACTCTTTTGGAGAGGCATAGAAATTAGCGTTTTTAAATATTGAGTTGTTTTCTATATGATCGTAGTGAAGATGTGTATTTATAACAACATCTATATCTTTAGGAGATAGATTTAGTTCAGATAAACCTTTAATAATGATATTTTTCATATCTTTTGTTGAAGTATCAACAATTATCCTGTTATTGTCTGTAATAATTAACGTTGATGAGGAAGATGCTTTCTTAATTATTCCTCCCTCTCTGATTAAAATCCCTTCGTATAGGAGTTTTATCATAATTTCACCATTCAAACTTACTGAGAAAATATATAGAAAAATAACAAGTTAATATAATATTTGACTAAATGATATTAATAAATCTGATTTTGTATCATTATTTATACGATTTAATGCTTCCTACATTTAATACTATCATGAACTATTAAATAGGAGGATTTATATGATTAAAAAAATAAAAATAAAGAAGTTCAATGGCAAAGATTTTTATGATGTTGAAGATTGCATTGCAGTTGAAGAAATCTACAACATTTTTATCAATGGAGAGTTTGTTAAATTCCTCTCTTTATCTCCAAATTTTTTAAATGAGTTTGCTGTTGGCTTTGCCATAAGTGAAGGATTTTTAAACAAAATTGATAAAGTTGAAGTTGATAAAAACAACATATACATCTTTGGAGAAAAAATCAACAAGATTAAAAGTAATAAAAATAATAAAGAAATAAAAATAGATATTGAAACTCTAAGGAAAATAATTTCTTATAAAATAAAGGCAAAATATTGGGAAATAACAGGAAGTTTTCACTGGGCTTCAATATTTGATTTAAAAGGCAATAATATAATTTTTGTTGAAGACATTGGAAGATATAACGCTGTTGATAAAGTTATCGGCTATGCTATCTTAAACAACTACAACTTAAATGAGTTAATATTAAAATGCAGTGGAAGAATTCCCTATGAAATCGTTAAAAAGGCCATAAACAGTGGTTTAAATGTTATTATCTCAAAATCCCCACCAACAGATAAAGCTATTAATTTAGCAGAAAAAAATAACATCCTATTAATTGGCTTTGCAAGAAATGGGAAATTTAACATTTACACAAGTGAGGAGATATGGGAGAAATAAAATATTTAAAAAAGGAGTATTCTGATGAAGAGATTTATGAAATTTTAGAGAAACCAGTTAAAGAATGGTTTAAAAGAAAGTATAAAACCTTTACTCCCCCGCAGAGATATGCAATTAAAGAGGTCCATGAAGGGAAGAATGTTTTAATTTGCTCCCCCACTGGGAGTGGAAAGACGTTATCAGCTTTTTTAGCAGGAATAAATGAGTTAATAAAGTTGTCATTGGAAAAGAAATTGGAAGATAGAATCTATATCCTCTATATTTCTCCACTAAGGGCTTTAAATAACGATATTGAGAGAAATTTAAAAGAGCCGTTAAAAGAGATCTATGAGGTTGCTAAAAAATTAGGTGTTGAGTTAGATGAAATTAGAGTTGCTGTAAGAACAAGTGATACAACAACCTCGCAAAAGCAAAGAATGTTGAAAAAGCCCCCTCACATTTTAATAACTACTCCAGAGTCATTGGCTATTGCCTTAAACTCTCCCAAGTTCTCACAGTTATTGAGTGGAATTAAATATGTGATAGTTGATGAAATTCACGCTTTAACAAATAAAAGAGGAGTTCATCTCTCACTTTCCTTAGAAAGGTTGAATAGAATTGCCAATTTTATAAGAATTGGTTTATCAGCAACTATCTACCCATTAACTGAGGTTGCCAAATTTTTAGTTGGAAATGGGAGGGATTGCTATATTGTAGATGTTAGCTATAAAAAAGAGATTGAGATAAAGGTTATCTCTCCAGTTGATGATTTTATTTACACACCTTCAGAGGAAATTAGCAAAAACCTTTATGGTTTATTAAAAAAACTCATAGAAGAGCATAAAACAACCTTAATATTTACAAATACAAGAAGTGCTACTGAGAGAGTTGCATTTTATTTGAAGCAGTTGGGAGTTGATAAGGTTGAGACACACCACTCATCTTTAAGCAGAGAGCACAGGTTAGAAGTTGAGGAGAAATTGAAAAAAGGAGAATTAAAAGCTGTGATATCTAGTACATCACTTGAACTCGGCGTGGATATTGGAAGTATCGACTTAGTTATTCTCCTCGGCTCACCAAAGAGTGTTTCAAGAGCTCTACAAAGAATTGGTAGGAGTGGGCATAGATTGCATGAGAAAAGTAAGGGGATTATAATCCCATTTGATAGGGATGATTTAGTTGAAAATGTTGTTTTAGCTTATGATGCAAAAATTGGAAAGATTGATAGGGTTTATATCCCAAAAAACTGTTTGGATGTTTTGTCTCAGCATTTGGTTGGAATGGCATTGGAAAAGGTTTGGGACGTGGATGAGGCATATAATCTAATTAAAAAGGCATATCCATATAAAGATTTAAGCAAAAAAGATTTTTTAGATGTTTTAAATTATTTGTCTGGAGGTATTGAAGAAAAAAATGTCTATGCAAAAATTTGGCTTAAAGATAATAAATTTGGGAAGAGAGGAAAAAGTGTTAGGGCTATATACTATATGAACGTTGGAACTATTCCTGATGAGACAGCGGTTGATGTTATAGCAGATGGCAAATACGTTGGAGAAGTTGAGGAGGAGTTTGCTGAAAAGTTGATGAAGGGAGATATATTTGTTTTGGGAGGAAAGACATATAAATACTTAGGAGGTAGAGGAAATAAAATTAGAGTTAAGGAGGTCTTTGATGAAAAACCAACAATTCCAGCGTGGTTTTCTGAGCAGTTGCCGTTAGCTTATGACTTGGCCTTAGATATTGAAAAATTTAGAAAGGAAGTTTTATCTTCAGATATTGAAGATATTAAAGAGAAATACAATATAGATGAAAAAACAGCCAAAGCAATTAAAAATTATATGGACGAGCAGAACAAATTTGCAATAGTGCCTGATGATGAAAAAGTGTTAATAGAGAATTTCGATGAGGAAAAGAGAAGATACTATATATTCCACTTTGTAGCGGGGAGGAGAGCTAATGAGGCATTAGCAAGAGCTTTTGCCAATTATATTTCAAAAATAAAGAAATGTAATGTTCGACTTTCGGTAAATGATTATGGATTTGCTTTAATACTGCCTAAAAATAGAAAGATAAAGAGGAATGATATAATAGAACTCTTCAACTTAGATATTGTTAAAAATGTGAAAGAAAGTATAGAGAGGAGCGAAATTTTAAAGAGGAGATTTAGGCATGTTGCTACAAGGGGCTTTATGATTTTGAGAAGATATATGAAAAGGAAGATAAGTGTTGATAGACAACAGTTTAATGCTGAGATGCTTTTAAAATACTGTAAAGAGGTTAATCATCCTTTATATAGAGAGACGTTGAGGGAGATTTTAGAGGATAGTTTAGATATTGATAATGCCTTGGACTATTTTGAAAAAATTAAGAAGAGGAAGATTTATTATTTAGAGTTGCCTTCTCCTTCCCCATTTGCATTTAATTTGGTTGTTTCTGCCTCATCTGATGTGATATTTATGGAGGATAAAAAGAAGATGATAGCTGAGTTGCACAAAAAAGTTATGGAATTTATTTTAAGGAGAAGACAGGAAAAAGATTAAATATTAAAAAAATAGAACTACTGTATAATTTAAGTTTTTATTTTAAACAGGCAATATTTTTTATTGGTTTTTTATAGGTTGAGTAAAGTTGGTGATATTTATGACGGAAGAACAAAAGAGAAAACTTACTGGAAAAATGAAAAAGATGCTTAGAAGTAAAGCTCATGATTTGGAACCGGTTGTTTGGATTGGAAAAGAGGGTAGTGAGAAGGTTGTTAAAGAGGTAGATAGACAACTAAAAGAGAGAGGTTTAATAAAGGTTAAAGTAAGAAAAGCCGCTTTATTGTATGAAGATAAATATGATATTGCTGAAAAGCTTGCTAAGGCGTGTGATGCAGAGGTTGTTAGTGTGGTAGGGCATGTTATTACACTATTTAGGCCGAGAGAAGGTTGGAAAAAGTATTTGGCTAAAAAACCAAGGAAGAAGGTTAAAAAAGATGAAAAGATCATTGAGTTGTTTGAGAAGTTTAGAAAGAAGGCAGTTAAAGATTAAAGGAGTGTTAATATTAACCATTACGTATTAAAAATGTTGAGGGCTAATTATTAATACTACCAAATCTATTATTTTGATAGTATACAAAACCATTCAATTCAGTGATAGTATGAAAAAAATATATGTTGTGATCATTGTCTTATTTTTAATGCTCGTTTGCTTACTTGCAGTTGGAGTGCTTGCTATCTTGAGTTTTTCAGGAGAAAGTGTAGATCTGTTTGGAGGAAATAAAATTGCAAAAGTGTATTTGTGCAATGAAATCTATTTTGATTACAGTCAAGGAGATGGACTTTTCCCATCAGAAAAAAAAGATGCAAGATACTATATAAATTTGCTTGACAAGTTAGAAAAGGATAATTCAGTTAAAGGAGTTTTGTTGATTGTTAATTCTCCTGGAGGGGAAGTTATAGCAAGCGAAAAATTAGCGAGGAAGGTTGCAGAATTAGCCAAGAAAAAGCCAGTGGTTGTTTATGTTGAGGATTTAGATGCTTCTGGGGCATATATGGCTTCTGTTCCTGCAAATTATATAGTTGCTGAAAAACATTCGATAGTTGGAAGTATTGGAGTTAGAATGGATATAATACACTACTATGGATTAATGAAAAAACTCGGTATAAACGTAACTACAATAAAAGCAGGAAAGTATAAGGATATTGGCTCTCCATATAGGCCTATGACCAAAGAGGAGAAAGAGTATCTGCAAAAGATGATAAATGAAACCTATATCGATTTTGTTAAATGGGTTGCAAAGTATAGGCATTTGCCTTTAAATTATACGTTTAAAATAGCTGATGGAAAGATATACAGCGGAGAGGATGCTAAAAAAGTCGGATTAGTTGATGAAGTTGGAACCGAAGAAACTGCTTTAAAAAAATTAGAACAACTGGCTAATGTCTCAAATCCTGAGATTGTTGAGTATGGTTTAGAAGAAAATAGAGGGCTATTTGGATTAACTTATGATTTAGGGTATGGAATAGGAAAAGGTCTTGGAGAGGTCTTATGTGAAATGGGAAAATTAAATTCAAAAGTGGAGTTGATGAGTTAAGTTATTGATATTTTTTTCTTTTTTACTTTTAATCTATTAACCTTTAACTTTTTAATCTATATTTATTGTTTATTTTTCTTCTTTACCAATTCGTAGAGCATTGCTTGTAATCCGTGATACTTAACCATACCAGCAATTTCCTTTTGGTCCATTTCTTTTTCATCGAAAGAGACGAGTTCTTTGCTATATAGAGCATAAGGGCTTTCTCTTCCAACAACCCTCGCACTTCCTCCATATAACTTAACTTTGACTTTTCCACTCACTCGCTCTTGGGTTTTATCAATAAAAGCATCTAAATCCTCTCTTAATGGATCAAACCACAAACCTTTATAGATAAGCTCTCCATACAAGCTATCTACAATTTCTTTAAATCTGAGTTCGTCTCTTGTTAAGACCAACTGTTCCAAAGCTTTATGTGCTGTTATTAATAACACTGCTCCAGGACATTCGTAGTTTTCTCTTGATTTTAATCCAACTATCCTATCCTCCATAATATCTATTCTACCAACACCGTGCCTTCCAGCAATCTCATTTGCCTTTTTTATCAACTCAACAGGATCTAATCTTTCTCCATTTATTGCCACTGGAATTCCGTTTTCAAATTCAATCTCTACAATTTCTTCTTCTTTATCTTCCAATGGGTTTTTAGTCCAAGCATATATTTCCTCTGGAGGGATAAAATCCGGATCTTCCAATTCGCTACCTTCTATACTCCTTCCCCATAAGTTTTCGTCAATACTGTATTTCTTACTTTCTGTTGGTATTGGAATACCCTTTTCCTTTGCATATTCAATTTCCTCAACTCTTGTTAGGTTTAAATCCCTTATTGGAGCAACAACCTTTAAATCTGGAGCTTTTATTCTGATAGTTGTTTCGAATCTAAATTGATCATTTCCTTTTCCAGTGCATCCGTGGGCAACTGCCTCGGCTCCAACTTCTTTGGCAATTTCAACAACTTTGTAAGCAATTAGTGGTCTTGCTAAGGCCGTTGATAGAGGATAACCTTCATACATTGCGTTTGCTTTAATTGCTCTAAATATATAATCTTTAACAAACTCCTCTTTTGCATCAATAGTGTAGTGTTTTAAAACACCTAAATTTTTAGCTTTTTCTTCCACTTCCTTTATTTCCTCTACTGGTTGTCCAACATCCACGCAGACAGAAACGACTTTATAATCATATTTATCCTCCAATAATTTTAAGCAACAACTTGTATCTAAACCTCCTGAGTATGCTAAAACAGCTATTTTTTCCATGCTTCTCTCCTCCTTATGTTATGGGCATATATCGTTAACTTACAGCAATATATAAAAGTTATATATAGACAGTGATCAGATTAGCAAGATATCGTAGTTGTTATTTATTATATTAACTGTTTCAAAATTAAATATGCAAAGACAATAAAATAAAAATATGAAGATGATGTTAAAAACTTGGAGGAAATAATTTAATTAATAAGTGCTAGTGTAATAAGTATCAATTATTATAAATTATTATACACATATATGCTACTATCTGTATATACTAATTAATAAATATAACTGATAAACAAATAACTAAAAACTAATGGTAAGGGCTACCATGGGAGACGAAAATAAAGAAAATGAAACTGAAAAATTAAAAAATCTTGAAGAAAAAGTCAACGTTCTGAGTAAGAAAATTTTAGAATTAGAAAGAAGGGTTGATGCAAAATTAAAGGAAAATGAGAAAAAATTAAATGAAAAAACAGATAAAATGATGAGAAAAGAAGTAATTTTATTGATAGGCATGCATTTGAAAACTATTGATGATTTAAAACGAATTTTAAAACTGATCAACACAAATATAATTGTTTTGGGGATTTTAATAACAATTCTTTATATTTTTCTAATTATCGCAATTTTAAAGGTTATCTAAAAATTAGATTAATATTAATGCTATAATTTATTAAACAGCAGATTAAATTATAAATAAAATAAAAAATAAAATTATAAAAAATAAAATTTGAGTTATATATTTTTGTATTAACGTATATGACGAAATTTAACGGCTTTCATCTGAATTCTTAGCGAAGATTAATAATTTGAGTGATAATCAAGGTGTGAAAAATGCTTACTCATGTGGATGAAAAAGGCGTTAAAATGGTAGATATATCAAAAAAAAGTGATGTAGAGAGGATCTGTATTGCAGAAGGGTATATTAAACTAAAATCTGAAACGATAAAGTTGATAAAGGAAAATAAAATTAAAAAAGGAAATGTTTTGACAGCAGCTCAAATTGCAGGAATCTTGGCAGTTAAAAAAACCCAAGAACTGATTCCAATGTGTCATCCTCTACCAATAACCTCGATAAATATAGATTTTGAGGTGTTTGATGATAAAATAAAAGCAATATGTTCAGTTAAAACCACATATAAAACAGGAATAGAGATGGAAGCACTTACGGGTGTTTCAATAGCTTTACTAACTATATGGGATATGGTAAAATCCGCAGAAAAGGATGAGAGTGGAAATTATAGCAACACTGAGATCTTTGGAGTTAGGGTTGTTAAAAAGGTTAAATTAATTAACGAATAAATTTTTATTATTTTATAATTTTATTTATATATAATTGTAATTATTGTATTATATTTTTTTGGGAGATGGTTATGGTTAATGAGAATTTTGATATTGTTCTTTGGATCAGGATGATAAAAGAGGGAATTGAAAAGAAGAATCTAAATCCATGGGATGTTAATATTGCTGAGGTTGCCGATTATTATCTTCAAAAAATAAGGGAATTGAAAAAATTTGACATCAGATTATCTGCTGATGTTGTTCTCGTTGCAGGTATTCTTTTAAGAATGAAATCGCAAGCTCTTTATGAAGAGGTTAATGAAGAAGAGGAAGATGAGGAGTATTTTGAAGAAGTTATATATGAAGAGCCGGAAGATAGAAAACAGCAAAAGTCAAAGAGCAAAGGAAAAAAAAGTAAATCAGTAAGTGTAGATGAGTTAATTGAGACAATTGAAAAAGAATTAAAAAAGGTTAAAAAATCGAGAAAAAAGAAAGAAAAAAAGACAATGGATGTAGAAGAGATAGTAGAAGAGCTTATTGAAGAAGAGGACATCTCTGATATAATTGACGAGTTGCTGTATGATCTTGAAAGAGAAAGAATAATTATCTATCAAGAAAAATTTAGAACAAAAGATGAGAAGGTTAGATACTTCTTACCCTCACTTTATTTAGCAAATGATGGAAAAGCTGAGCTTATTCAAGAAAAATTATTTGGAGAACTAATTATAAAAATAAAAGATAAAACACCACTAAAAAATGAAATTAAAGCAAACGATTAGGAGATTTAAGATCTATTTTTCTCTCTCCATTCATTTAGAATCTTATCCCAGTTTTTCCTTAAAAAGTCCCCAACTTGTGAAGAATCCCTGGTTCCAACTATACACGTCCAGCCGGTTTTATCTTCAATATCTCCTCTTGTGGAAGCAGCCAGTGCTGGGAGTATTATAACTCTATGATTAACTTTCTCAGCAATTCCTGTTTCTTCAATTAATTTTTTAGCATTTTCTCCATTATACTGCCCACCTGCAACTGAGACATCAACCGCTTTACCTCCTGTATCCATCACTAAGAGCCAACATCTAACGTTATCCTTTTCAAAATCTCCCGTTACAGTGTAGAATGTAAGAGAGAAGTTTGTGGTTAAGATAACTGGACTATTTTCGTCAGGATTGCCTATTGGATATAGACCTGGCTCAACTGCTTGCGGTTTTCTTGGATCTGTGTAGATACACTGCCTTAACGTTAGAACAGGCATTAGCTCCCAGATGTCCGTTCCGTGCATAATGAGTGCATCCGCATATCTATTTAATAAAGCATCAGCTATTGTTGCCTCAAACATCTTAGCAACAACATCTTTATCATCAAAAAATCCAGACATCGGACATTCATGTTTTAAAGCATAGTAGTAAGCGTTTATTGGAAGATTTAATATAGGAAATCCAAGGTATTTATCCTCTCTTTCTATTGCACTTCTTCGTATCATCACATTTAAGTCGAGTGTTTCAGCAATATTTTCAGGATATGTGTGGGGTTCTAACACTAAATCCTCTATTCCATTAGCAAGACACTTCGCAGACATGTTTTTTAAGTCCTTAACATTATTTGATGATAAAACTAAAACAACCTCCTTCTCTTTTTTTAGTTCTTTTATTGCTCTTATAAAATCGTTTAATGTCTCTTTTGTTGCAGCGTAGATCATTGGTTTTGATTTAACAACTTTTAATCCCTCTTTAATAATATTTGGATCCAAAGAAGCGAGACAAATAGGCATTTTTGTTTCCTTTTCAACTATCTCAATGGCTTTTTTAAACTTTTCAGCATCTTTTGATGCATTTCTTATTACAATAAAGTCCAATCGTAACTTTTCTCCGGTTCTTTCAAATACAAAGTTTTCAATCTCCTTTGCTTTGTTTTTTATCTCCTCTTCACTAAGGTTATCGCTTATATCAATGCCAATAGGTGTGGGATTAAAGAATGAAAGTTGATACCTATACATTACCTCGTCTCCACCCATAACTGCCTTTTTCTCATCATTTCCAAACCAAACTTCTTTTACAGGTGGGGAGATCATCTCTATTATTTTCTTTTTATTTTTTTCGAACTTTGGCGTGTTTAATATTGGACACTGATCAACCGTTGCCTCCTTTTCAAGTAATTTTGTAGCAAATGCCATACAAGATGGATAACCACATTTTTTACAGTTTGTTTTTGGAAGTAGTTTGTAAATATCCATTGCACTTATTTTCTTAGGCATAACTCTCACCTTTAAATTAAAATGCGATAAAATTTTTATTAAATTTTTATTATTTCATTAGTGAAGTTGTGTTGCATTAAATATTCGCTAATTCTAATGTTAATTGCCATTGGTAGTTTAAAAGGCCTTTCTTGTTTATCAAAAGCTGATATGTGATTTATACTGACATTTGGAATGAAAGGATGTGAAGTTTAACTAATAATGAGTTTATGGGCAAGTAATCCATTCATAGTTATTTGTGTTTAATTTAACTTCTCCTGGCTTTGTTGTCAGTGTTTTTCCGATCTCTTTTAATGTTTTTACAGCGATTGGGTTGAGCATCATAAAGAGATCCACTCCGCAGAGCATCATCGTAATTCCCGTAGTTATCTCCCAAAGTGGAAGTCGATATT
This sequence comes from Methanococci archaeon, assembly GCA_013153845.1. Lineage (GTDB taxonomy): Archaea > AGJL01 > Methanococci > Methanococcales > Methanocaldococcaceae > Methanocaldococcus. The sequence goes on from JAADDS010000065.1 coordinate 10,641, forward strand.
CTCTCGGTCCCCATTCCTTATTTACCATCCACGCTTCCCTTGCTCCGTTAGCGTTAGTTGTTCCTGAAGACATTGGCATGTTGACAACTTCATCTCCCTTTAATCCACTTAGTCGTAATCTTGTCATCGCATTTATTGAGAATTCTATCCCATATCCAAGTGCACAGGTTGTTGGATCCATAACTATTCTGTTAGGATCTAATCCTGCCTCGATTAATTTTCTATTTAAATCACGAGCCATGTTTGGATCCATAATACTCCAGGCCAATACATTGTGATCATACTTCATAGCCGCATCAACAACTTTTTTATAATCAAGTTCCAAGTTTGCAGAAGCTAATAAACATCTGTCTCCCTCTGCCACTTCCGCACACGCCTCTAAAACTAACGGATCCTTTTGAGGGTTTCCACTACCTCCAATAACAAACGGAACATCAACTGCCTGTAATAAATCTTCCATTAATTTTGCCGCCTCTTTCGGACTTTTATCTTTAATCTTTGGATCTGTGGAGATGTGGTGGATAGTTATCATATCTGCTCCAAATTCCTTAACACACTTTCTTGCCCACTCACAGGGATCTTCCATAACATCCTGGAAATACTGTCTAATCGGTTTTGGAAGGCCAGGCATTGGAATATCGAATATATCAAACGTTACAACAGGAGGATTAGGTTGAGGATCTTCAAATCTATATAATGCTCTCTGTCCTCCAATTTTAACGACTTTTCCTCTTCCTCCCTCTGATTTTGGTTTACCAAATTGGACTTCTCTTATGTATCCCTTGTATTTTTCTATTGGTGGCTCCCAATCAAGCTCTGGAACCTCTTTAATTTCTATTAACCCTTCTTCTGCAAGGGTTTCTTTTAGAGCTGGTGTTTGTGGTATCGTTATTGGTGGGGAGGAGGGGATGTTTATGATAAGCTCTTCTGCATCGATAACTATGTTTTCAATCTCAATTTTTCCTACCTTCTCAATGATTTTAATCAAAGCATTTAAATCCATAACCTCACCTAATCTGTCATTATAGATCATTATAGATTATGATTAAGTTATGCACAAACTTCCTATATAAAGGTTATTATTCCTACATTTTAAACTGATATTTTAAAGAAATAAAGGATATTTTAGTTTACAATTACCTTGAATTTAATTAAAAACAATTTTCATATATTAAATAATCTAATATGCCTATTGCAATTACCATGAAAAACTTTTATATATTTTATGTATCTATGAATAATTCGTGGCGCGGGGTGCCGGGCTTGGTAGCCCGGGGCGGACTTCAGATCCGTCGAGGGCGAGAGCCCTCGGGGTTCGATTCCCCCCCTGCGCCGTCTTTTATAAAACCATGTGAGAGTATGGAAAAGATATATTCCAAATTCGGAGGTCTTGATGATTTAAAAAAAATTATTTCGGGATTGTCAAAATTTACAGGAGTTATTAGGATAGATAATGCTTTTTTATATTATATTGATTCAAAACTAATCAGTTCAAAAATAGGTAATGAAGAAAAGAGTTTAGAGGATATATTTTCAGAGATTCCAGATATTTTCATAATAGAAATATATAAAGGGTCGGAAGAGGAAGTAAAATACGCAATAAAAAATTTTAAGCCAGAAAACTCTATCATAGAGGTTTCAAAGTTGAGTTTAATTTCTAAAAATGGGGTAGTTTTAAATACCTATTCAGATATATTTGAGTATATAGATGGATTTGTTAAAGTAGTATTTACCCCAAAAAGATTTAAAAATGAAAAAGGTATTGTGATCTATAAAAATAATAAAGAAATATTTGCCATATATTTTGGAAAAAGAGTTTTATATGGAAAAAAAGCAATCAGTAAACTTAAAACCACATTCGCAGTTAGTGAAATAATCGCAAAGATTGAAAAAATCAAAAAAAGCGAATTAGAAGAAATAATAAGTAAATATCCTGAGGGAATGTTGGTATTTTGGGAATCTTTTAAAGACCTAATTGATAAGATAATCTCTTCAAAAGTTCCAAAAATTTTAAAAAATACTTCACTTGTGGAAGCGTTATCTTGTGGATCTACTCTTCTATTAAAAATTGAGGGAAGCGAAGTTGGGTATATCGTTTCAAAAAGTGGAAAACCAATATATGCCTTTTTAAATGATTATGATGGAGAAAAAAGCTACCGTTTATTAAAAAGTTTATGCATTGTAGAGGATGTCATATACTATATTTACAATCTCTCAAAAGAGGAATATGAAATGTTCAAAGAATTTAAAGAAAATAAAATTCCAAAGATATAACATTTGTCCTCATTTTATATTTTTTCATCCCTATTTTCATTATTTTTAGTTATGGCCATTTCATATGCTTTCTTTAAATCTCCCGTCTCTAAAATACATTTTTCTGCCAATTCTTTTGGAATTCCCTTCTTGACAAAAATCTCAACCGCCTCTTTAAAAAATTGGCTATTTTTTATGATCTCCTCGGCAAGTTGTTTTTTTAGCTCCATATATTCATCAGGGCTTATATTATTTTTAGCAAGCTCATAATCCCTATAAGGGCATGGTTTCGTTATTTTACAACACCAAACCAAACTTCCAAAGCAAGTATTCTTCCCTAAACCAAGTTTAGTTTTCTTTCCAAACTCCTCCTTTATTTTTATAAACTCTTCTGGTGTCATTTTTAGCACTGCGAGAGCTTTATGTATTGGACAGTATTTAATTGGAGGACAACAAAAAGCTAAACCTCTTAAGTCCCCTCCTCTACAAATATGCGAAGGAGCATTTTCCCATCCCATTTTTTCACCACATATATTTTCCATTAATTTTCTTCATGTTTTTTATCAAAAATATTTGTTCTTATATTTTTACTTTTTATTCTTTTTATTTATTATTTGAATCTCTGCAAGTTCTTCTAAATATATCCTTAGATATGTATGACTTCTGGAAGAATTTAATAAACTCTGTATCAAAGGTCTTCTATCAGCTTTTAAAATTAAATCTCTAACTGTTAAAAAGATAAAGTAGTAATATCTCCTTATTGCTGTTCTATACCTATCTTCTGCTTTATAGTTTTTATCATCCTTTAAGACCTCTGCAACATCATAAAATCCCTTAGGATGATAATAAAATCTCCTTCTCATGTTATCTACCTAAAAATACACTACATATATATTTTTCCTTTCAGATTTTGGAAATTCTTTTCTAATTGCATCAGAAACCTCTTCAATAATCCTCAATCTATCATCACTTGACAATTTACTTAAATAATAAACACATATAGTTATTTCCTTCTCAAAATCACCATACTCCAATCCTATCTTAAATCTAACCTTTGGATAATGCTTTTTTAAATAGTTTTCAACAAATTCAGCAATTTTCAAAGCCCTCTTTTTATCATAGTCATTGAGCAATTTAAAACCCTCATTTACTTCATATTTTTTTAGTTTGATTAAATCCTCAATCTCTTTTAATACTTCCTCTTTTGAAATTCCTGCTGGAAGTTCAACGGTTATCTTTGTAGGTATAACTCTCACCAAAAAGTAGTTTAATTAAATTTTAGCATTTTCAAACTCTTTTGGAAGTGAGAACTCTATCATTATTTTTTCGAGATTATTTCTCTTCATAAAATCAGCTAAAATATATTTAAAAACTCATTTTGATTTCTAAATTTAAATCCCTTCTTTTTTAACGCATTATACGGCAAATCAAGCTCGTCCTTAACATCCGCACCTATTCTTATCGTCGTCCAGTTATCCATATTATCCCCATGGGAGTTTTTGATTCAATGTTCCCAAATATTGAGAGTCATGGCCAGTTGGAATAAGCATGGAAATAATCAGCAACAATACCCCTATGGCAATTATTGTATAAATATTTGAAACAACGTCTGCAACAATAATTATGTACGTGCTGGTATTTAATAACCATCCAAGCACATGGAAATAAACATACAAACCAGCTCCGACGCCTAACAAATACCCTCCAGTGAAAATCAGTGAATTTCCCGATAGAGCTCCTAAGAATGACAAACCGAAAATGATCACAAAAGCAGTAATTGTCCCAGCAATCTCAGCAAAAACTATTGAAACAAAAATCCAAAAATAAGAACAATCAACATCGAGATTTTCAAGTATTGCTTGAAAAAAATACAATTTAACAAACAGTGGCACTATTATTAAAAGAAGAAAGGAGTAAAATTTTAGCAACCCAATCATTTTTTCACCTCAGTATTCATATATAGAATAATACAATATATTAAATTTATACACTTATCAATATATAAATTTTAAGTAATGATCTTTATTAACCTTAGAAATTCCTGCTAAAATATCAAAAAAGGAGGCATAGTTCACAAATTTTAACGAAATAATAATAAAAATTAAGGAGAAAAATAAAATAGGCAAATCATATATTCTATTAAAAATTACTCTTGAATTATAAATTCCAAGTTTTAAATTGATGAGTTATCGTAAACTATATATACCATATACTCCGTATTCAAATATGCATTTTTGAGCAGGGGTAGCCAAGCCAGGCTACGGCGTGGGACTTGAGATCCCATGGGGCTTTGCCCCGCCTGGGTTCAAATCCCAGCCCCTGCGCCATACCTATTTTATCACAAAGAAGGTTAATTTGTTG
>JAADDS010000066.1 GCA_013153845.1 Methanococci archaeon
TGAAGTCGAGTCCCTTCCGTTAATTTTAAAACTTCTTTAAGAAGGTCTTTATTATCCTTATATTTCTCTAATAAGTTTTTCATCATAGTTAGTTTAATCCCCATAAACTTGGCTCTGTTGTCAATAATCCTTAACATCTCAATAACTTTCATTGCGTTAGCCATTTAAACCACACATTGTTTTTGCCTCTACATATCCAACGTCCCCGTATAATAAAAATAAACAAAATTTTTAAACATTAGGAACATATATTATATCATGTTATATCATTTATTACATATTATTACTTATTTTTATTTGTTATTATCTTGTTATTTTGTGTTGTTATTTTTTATATTCACTGCCAAAACCATAGCAACAAAATCATATAACCATATAAATTAATTGCTATTTGCTTTAATGATCTAAATTCGATCTTGACTTGGGGGAAATCAAAGATTTAATTTGTTAGAAGTATTATATATAATTTTTTGCATATATATACTCGTCATTAAGTTATAAGTATATTAACATAATAATAAGTAGGGTAAGATATAAAACTTGTGGAGGATAGTATGGAACCAATTCAAATATTTGGAGTAGTGTTTGCGTTATTTGCTCTTTCGAGAGTTATCATGCAGATAAAAAAAAGAAATATAAATATAGACGAGGGAATATTTTGGATATTTATTTGGAGTTCTGTTGTTATATTTTTACTATTTCCAGAATGTTTCGGTTATCTTGCAAACTTTTTGGGAGTGGGAAGAGGAACTGATGCATTAATTTATATATCCATGGTCGTGTTATTCTATTTAATTTATAGATTATACTCAAAAGTGGATGCATTGGAGAAGCAAATAACCCACATAGTAAGAGAAATTGCAATAAGGGATAGGTATGAACCAAAAAAGAGAGATTGAATTGCTGATGTTTGAGGTTTTGCCTTACATTTCAAACATAAGCTATATTAAAGAGATTTTTGAAGAAGCGGAAAGTTTAGAAGATCTCGAACGAAAAGTTGAGGAACTTTTAAAAGTAGAAAAGGATATAACAAAAAAGACAGATCTAAAAATACTGTTAGAGAAAATAAAAGAAGCAAAAGAAAAAAGCTCCAACCTGCTCTAAATTTGCTTGGTTTTTATTTTACGTAAGAGATCTGTAAGATCTATTGTCAAATTTTCTTTTGTTTTGTAATACTTTCTTACTATCGATTTTTCTCTGTCAAATTCAACTCTACATTCTAATAACTCAGCGTCTACCAACTTCTTTATATGGGAAATTAAAAGAGGTTTAGAAATATTAAGAGATCTTCTTATTTCTTTACTTGAAAGCTCTTTATCTAAACACATTGCAAGTATTTTTAACCTTGTAGGATGAGAAAGAGCTTTAAACAATTTTAAACTCCGTTCAATTTCCTCGCTCACGATCCTCCTCCTAAATTTACTCTTTTAACTCTTCCCTAAGTTTTTTAATTTCTTCCCTTAGGGCTCGGATCTCTTCTAATAACTCATCATTTTTTAACTTTTCTCCTTCATGATTTTGACATCTTACAATAAGATACAGTATTGCACCGATCAAAAGCAGCCAGATAATTGCTGTTCCTACATCTGGAGGAATGGGCATAAGATCACCTTCAATAACATTATGTATAACTATTTTTTATTTGGGTAAAATTTTATTTACCCATTATTGTAAACTTTGAAGTTTCTGCAATAAATATCTTTGGAATGTTTTTAATATGTATCTAACAATAAAAATATACAAAAAAAACAAATCAAAGTTAAAAAATAAAAAATAAAAAACAAATAAAATAAAAATTTTAAGATTTGATGCTATAACCTTCTTAAAAGTTCTTTTGGGTATTGAATGAGGGTTTTTTCCAATTCATTTTTTGTTAAACCTGCTCCTAAACCAACTTTTTTCGCAAATTCTAAATCTATCAAATCATCTGGGGAATGGGTGTCGGTATTAATTAATGTCTTTAAATTAAACTTTCTCGCAACATTTACCACGTGGCCGTTAGTTATGTTGTGGCCTTTTCTTGATGTTATTTCAACAAAAATATCATTCTCTTTTAAATTTTCCGCAACTTCTTTATCGATAAACCCAGGATGAGCTAAAATATCTACATCCTCAGAAATGGAAGCATAATAATTGGTCTTTTCCTCTACTGGCTCCACAACCGTCTCTCCATGAACCACAACAATTTCCGCCCCAAGATCTTTACACTTTTTAGCAAGATCTGGAATTGTCTTTGGAGGAACGTGAGTTAGTTCTACACCTACAATAATGGTTATATCCCAATACTTTTCTAAATTCTCCTTAGCGGTTATTGTTTTCTCAATAAGATCCTTGTAATTGCTAAAATCCGCATGATCTGTTATTGCTATTGCCCTATGCTTTAAGACCTTTGCTCTTCTTACAAGTTCGGCAGGTAATAACTCTCCATCGCTAAAAATTGTATGTGTGTGAAAATCATATCTCATAATTTTCTCCCCTTTATTTTTTATTTTATCTTTTATTTGTTTTTTATTTTTTAATAAGCTATTAAGGTTATTTGGGACGTTATCTGTTAAAATCCTTCAACAGATCGATATAATCAAAGATCATTTTTAAATCATCCTTTAAAGACCTTCCCTTAGTAGTTAGGTAGTTTCCGACCATCAGCCCGTCAACAGCAAGCAAAGCGTATGATTGAAAATCTCCTAAATTTAACATTCTTCCACCAGCTAACCTTATCTCTGCGTTAGGTAGAATCAACTTAAACAGTGCGATAGATTTCAGTGCTTCCGATACAGTTATTTGTTTTATTTCTCGGTTTTTTATTTTTTGATATATTTTTGTCCCTTCGATTGGATGTAGCAAGTTGATTGGAACGCTATCTACCCCCAAACATTTAAGATCAAAAGCCATACTTAACCGATCCTCTATACTTTCTCCAAGTCCAAAAATTCCACCACTACACACTTCCAGTCCAAGTTTTTTACATTTTTTGATTAGATCTACTTTATCCTCATAGCCATGAGTAGAACAGATATTTTTAAAGAAATCTTTTGATGTTTCTAAGTTGTTATGAACTCTAACATCCAATTTTTTTAAATCATATAATTTTTCTTCATCTAAGAGCCCAAGAGAACAACAAACCTTTAAATTTGTTTCTTCTTTTATTAAGTGTATTGCCTCTAAAATTTCCATAAATTCATCATCATTAACACTCTTTCCACTTGAAACTATGCTGAATCTCTCTATCTGTAGAGGAGATCTCATGTTAAAACACTTTATCTTCTTGAAGTTGGAGCTTTCAGATCCAATTAATGTTTCATATGTAATGGATGAAGAAAGTTTACAACACTCTTCAACAAGTTTTTTTGCATACTCTAAAATCTCTGTTTTAGATTTTAATGGGTATATGGGAATTTTGCAGTTATTGTAAATGGACTGGGAGCAAAAAATACAATTTTCTTTACATCTTCCACTCTTTGCATTGATTATTGAGCATAATTTAATCTCCTTCTGCTTACTGTTGTTATAATTTAATTTTACCTTAAAAGCTAAATAAAGGAGATCTATTGCATTAAAATTTTTATACAGGTAGAGGGCATCATCAAGAGTTAACTTTCCCCTTAGAGATCTTTTTAAAAACTCTTCCACATTCCTCACCTCTATCTCAAAAAATATTTACTCTTTAAATTTAATCTTTAAACTACGATCTAACTTAAAATAACTTAAAATCTAATTATAATTACCCATGATTGGAATATTTAATATTAATTCTTAATAGATATTAAATCTAATGTATGATTCTTGGTGATAGTATGTATAGTATAAAAATGCGAGCATCGAAAAATGGTAAACACATCTCAGGGGCGGAGAGGATAGTAGAAAAAGAAAAAATCGAAGAAGTTGTTAGAGATTTAACTAAAAGGGCATTAAATCATGAAAATGGAACGCCTGACTTTATAAATATAAAAGTAGAGAAAATCGTTGGGGAAATAAAATACATCGATCATCTTCCAATAATAACAATACCTTGTAAAAACATAAAAGAAGCTCGAAAAAAAGCTACTGAAATATTAATTAATGAAGGAATTCCGAAAGAGATCATTTTACAGGCGTTTGAAATTATAGATCGAGGAGGGATGAGAGGGGCAGCTCTGCTAAATTTAAAAGGAGAACGTTTAGATCCTGATAAAGAGCGAGGAGTTAGAGTGAAGAATATAGATGTCTCTGAGAGCTTAAAAAATGAAATTTTAACCAAAAATTTGGGAACAGAGAGGACAGTAGACGCGATCGCAATAGCTTCAAAAGTTATTCATCTCGGAGTGTTGGCCGAGTTATGCACATCAGATAATAAAAACTACACTACTGGATATGTTGCAACTAAAAAGGGGTATTTTAGAATAACTAATCTAAAAAGAGAAGGAGATCCAGGAGGTAGAGTATTTTTTATAAAAGATGACAGTAATATAAAAAAATTAATTGAAAAATTAGAAAATGAGCCATATATAATAAAATGAAAGAAATAAAATAAAAAATAAAAAAAGAAAAGATTTTAGTGAGAACTATGTTTCGAGAACATTTAAAAAAGGAATTAAATAATATAAAGAATTCTGGTCTTTATAGAACTCTAAAAATCAAAGATGGAAAGTTTATTGATTTCTCTTCTAACGACTATCTTTGCCTATCAAAACATCCTGAAATCTTAAATGCTGTAAAAAATGGGTTGAGATATGGTTCTGGCTCGACAGGATCTCGATTAACCTCCGGCAATATAAATCATGAAAAACTCGAAGAAAAAATTGCTGAATTTAAAGAAACAGAAAGAGCATTGGTTTATTCTTCTGGATATGCCACAAACATAGGGGTTATATCTGCATTATGTAAAAAAGGAGATCTGATTTTAAGCGATAAACTAAATCACGCATCTATAATAGACGGATGTCGGTTAAGTAGAGCGGATGTATTAATTTATGAGCACTGCAACATCTCCCACCTATTAAACCTAATAGAAGAAAACTGGCGTAAATATGAGGAAGGAAATTTATTTATCATAACCGATGGAGTTTTTAGTATGGATGGAGACGTTGCTCCAATAAAAGAATTAAAAAAAATTGCAGATGAATTTAATGCAGTTCTTATTGTAGATGATGCCCATGGAACAGGAGTTTTAGGAAATGGAAAAGGAACACTAAAACACTTCAACATAAAGCCCTCAGATAATATAGTGCAAGTTGGAACCCTTTCAAAGGCGGTGGGAGGTTTAGGCGGATTCGTTTGTGGAGTTGAGGAGGTTATTGATTATTTAATAAACACTTCAAGAAGTTTTATATACTCAACTGCACTTCCTCCTCATGTAGTAGAAGGGTGTATTAAAGCGTTTGAGATTATAGAAAAAGAGGAAGTTGTTAAAAACCTTCAAAATAAAATAAACACTGCAAATAAAATATTCAGAAAATATAAATATATAAATTGTGAACATATAACCCCGATCTTTCCTTTTATTTTTGGAGAAAAAACCATGTCTCTTGCTCAACATCTTATAGACAATAATATCTTTTGTGTTGGAATAAGATACCCAACAGTTCCAAAGGGATCTGAGAGAATAAGAGTTAGTATAAACATAGGGCATAGGAAAGAGGATTTTATACTACTATGTGAAAAAATAAACGATTTTTTGATAGACGATAGAAAATAAGTCAAACGCATTGTGGATTAAGTATGAATTAATAGAAAATATGGAATAAAGATGACCATAAACTATATATAAATAATCATACTATATATATAATCGGTGTGCATGGCTAGGCCGGGGGGTTGGGCGTCCCCTGTAACCCGAAATCGCCCTTATGCGGGGGCCGAAAACTTGGGGGCGGTATACTCTCCCGTCCTCTCCTTCCCAGGCCTCTCGATGAGGTCTCGTCCCGTGGGGCTCGGCGGAGGGGGAGTCCCTCCTGTAGGGGAGGGATAACCCCCTTTACCTGCCGAACCCCGCCAGGCCCGGAAGGGAGCAACGGTAGGCAGGACGTCGGCGCTCACGGGGGTGCGGGACGGAGAAGAGGTCTGGGGTCAAGGAGAGGTCTGGGAGAGATACCCACCCCAAGGAAGCCATGCACACCACTTTTCTTTAATATGATCGAAATTTTTTCTTCCTTCGAAGTTTTAGTTTTGTTATTTTAATTTATTTAATCGATATGATTTCGCTCTATAACTATTATTTCGTATTATTTCTGGCTTTATTTTCTGTAATGGTTTTAACGTATTGAATTTTTTATCATATATATTATGATTTTTCATAACTTCTCAGCGGTGATTATTAATGCTTTTTGGAATCATTTCTGATACTCACATTTATGATAGGGCTATGGAATTGCCAAAGATCGTTTTTGACGAGTTTTCTAATGTCGATCTAATAATTCACTGTGGAGATATAACAGACAAAGATGTTTTGGAGTGGTTGGGAGATATTGCTGATGTTGTGGCAGTTAAAGGAAATATGGACTATTTAAATTTACCAAAACAGGAAATATTAGATGTAAATGATATAAAAATTGGGATAATTCACGGAGATGAGATATTTCCTCGAGGAGATAGGTTAAAATTAAGATTGCTTGGTAAGGAAATGGGGGTTGATGTTTTAATCTCAGGACATACGCATACGCCTTTTATTGATGATTGTAAAGATATTTTATTGTTAAATCCGGGATCTCCAACAGTTCCAAGGTGTAATATTAGATCAATAATGAAATTGTATTTAGATGAAAAAGTGAGTGCTAAATTAATCCCAATCTAAATGATTTTTAAATAATTACTTTATTTCGATTTTTTAATTTTTAATATTTTTTAAGTGTTTTATTAATTATGCGAAAGGTATATATAATTCGATTTATAGAATGATTCATATGATACAATTAATTATTATTATCAAGTATTACAGGTGGGATCATGGTAAGGTATGGAATAAAGATCGAAGAGGATAAAGTTGAAATTGTTAGATATTCTACAGTATATACAGATGAGGGGGTTGAAAATTTAGAAGAAACTTACTTATTAATTAGAGCAGATGATTATGAAAGAATAACTGGAATATTTGAGCCGTTTCCAAAAAAGGACATAACCTTTGTAGGAAATTTGGATGATCTAAAAGTTGTTAAAGGTCAGGAAATGAGAACGGCTGTTCCAATCCCTCTTTCAATTTGTAGGGCAAAATACATTAAGAGAATAGATGAAGACGACGAGAGAATAACGTATTTAGATATTAACGGCGTTCCAATACAGAAAGGAATTATAGTAGGAATTGTCGTTGGAGTTCAGCATAAAAAAACGTCTACTGGGAAGGATTACACAATATTTAGAATATTCGACGGTTATGGATGGGGTAGATTGAGATTGTTTGGAATAAAAGCAAATCCAGAAATATTCACTGGAATGTTTATAAGAGGGTTTGTAAGATTTGGTTTAGTTGAATTTAGAAATGAAGAAGGGGAATTGAGAAAATCTATTTCCTTAACGTTGAGCGATATGCCTGTAATAGTGCAACCTAAAGAATATCTCGTTCATAAAAAATTTATAGATGAAGTTGTTTTGCCAAGAGTGGCTCCTGAATTGATCGAAGAGGAAAATGAGGAGGGGGTTATTGAAGAATAACCATTAAGGGAAGATAATTTTCCTATTTAACTATCGAATAATGGACATTTAATATTATATTATTTAAAATTTCGGGTGATAGTTATGGTACTGGGCAAGATAAAATCACTACTTCCAAGGTCTCAAATACTTACAAAAGCTAAGATAGTGGATATTAGGAGAAGAGAAAGCGAAGAAGGGTCTGTATTTTATATTGGAACTATGGTAGATAAGGATGGTGTTGCAAACTTTATAACCACAATCCCATTAGAAAAAGACAAATGTTATGAGATATTTGGAATAATAACCGAAGAGAAAAGTGTTAGAATTATAGAAAAGGTGGTTAAGGGTATTAAATATCCAAGAGAAATTCCAGAAATTCCAAAAGAGGAATTATTCAATAAAGGAGAGGTTTTAGAGGTAAAAGTGCCTGCAATTTTAGAAGTTCCACAATCAACGATATTTGTAAACTACTACTGTAAGATATGTAGAGGAATAGTAGAAACAAAAATAAAGCCGAGAGGATTAATCTATATCTGTAAGAACTGTGGAGAGATCGAGCCAGAAGACGTGGACGTAAAAATTAAAGTGTTTGGAAAAATCCACTTTGGAACCTCCTCCAAAAGATGCTACATTCCTCCAAATACGTTGGAGCAGTTTATGCCCGGAATATTAGATATGCTTGAAGAGTATGGAATAGAAGACACAATTAGAGAGATCTGCTTAAAACTAAATGGTAAGACGTTTTTAGTTAGAGGATTCGAAGGAAAAGATGGAAACTATATAATAACAGAAATGGAGGATATTTAACTAATTATTTTAATTATTTAATATTTAATTAATGACTTACTTTTTCCTAACTTGTATCTCAAGCCAATATATCCCCCAATGTCAAGTAATATAATGTTTAAAGCCAGTAAAATAAAAGTTATATATATTAAATACAGATCTCCGGTCGCAAGAGCCATTCCCATCAATAAGGCAGGAATTAATATTGAGACATCTATCGTAACTCCTATAATTTCATAGTCCTTTCCACTGGCAATACTCATTCCTCCAGAGATGCCTGCAATTATTGCTACAATTGCACTTAGTAATATTGATGTTTCTGATAAATACTGCATAACTAAGCCCTTTGAAACAAAAAACAAACTTGGAATTAAAGCACAAATAATAACAACTCCTGAGCATATTAGTTCTTTTTTCATTCCTTCTATAAAGAGTTTTTTATCCCCTAAGACGGTTCCAATTGCACTTCCCATAACCGTATCAACCAGAGGGGCTATGATCATCGCACCTATTAACGTGGGGATATTATGCTCTATCAATCCAATAACTCCCATTATACTCGCAAGAATAACCTTTATTATTACATTTTTAGTTATCTTAACCATTGTTTTTGCTTTGTAATACAATTCAAGAGGAGATAAGGTTGTTGATGCCATTCCCTCATCTCTACAGGAGAATGTTATGTTTGCAGGCATTATTGTTACACTTCCATAACCTTTCTCCCCTAAACCAAGTTTTTTTAATTCTAAAACAATACTTTCAGCATCTTTTGCCTCAGCATTACATGTTATTATTATCCCATCATCTATGGATGTTTTTAATGGCTGTATTATTGATATAGAATATGCATTGTTGCATTTTAAAATCTCTTCAACTTCTTTTAAGAACTTTTTTGGTATTATAATCTTCATATACCTCATTATCTCCCCGTTAATCTAAATTATCAATACAGATAATAATTGTTATCGTCCGTTATTGTTTTTATTTTTTATTATATTATGTTATATCGTTATAATCCTTCCCTCTCTTCTAACCTCAACTTTTCCATCTCTCAAATAAAATTTTACCATTCTACTTCTATTTCCTCCAGTATCTTCTCCTTTAAGTGGAATACCATATTTTTTTAAAAGCTTTTTTGCCATTTCTACATTTTTAGCCCCTATATTCATATTACTATTATTTGTTTTAAACATTGCTGCTCCTCCAGCAAGTTTGGCAATAAGTTTATTGGTTCTGGCTCCTGCGATCGTCATTTTTGTTATAAGTGCAGGAATTGCTGTGTTTACATACTTTCCCGGGTCTCTAACATTTTCTTCGCGAGTTTCTGGAAGGACTGAGTGTGCCATTCCTCCAATCCTTTTTCCTGTATCATAGAGCATTATTGCCACACAGGAGCCGAGTAGTGTTTCCAATACCTCTGGACTTCTTGCCACTTCCAAACCCCCAATCCTAACTTTAATTACCATAATAACAACCCACTTTACATTTTTAATACATTTAAAATTACTATTCAAAAAAGTAGGAATAGGTAGATGAAAAGGAAAGAATATCAATTAAGCACTACTCAAATCCAATATCAATGCAACTCTCCCATCTCCGAGAATTGTAGCCCCTGCAAGTCCCGGAATATTTTTTAAAATTCCAGTTAGCGATTTAACAACAATATCCTCTCTCCCTATAACTTCATCAACCACGACTCCAAGTTTTCCTCCGCTTCTCTCAATCACTACGATCGTTAGCTCATCTTCCTCTTCCCCTAAATATGGCATTCCTAAAAAGTCCTTGAGCCAGATCACTGGAATTATCTCATCTCTGTATATGATAGCGTTTGTTCCTTCGATATTCTTAATATCACTTCTGTTTATCATAGTTACATCTAATACGCTCGTTATTGGTATCGCATATATTTGCTCATCTAATTTCATTAGTAATGCGGTTATGATCGCCATAGTTAATGGAAGTTTTAGCACAACTCTTGTTCCTTTTCCTTTTTCAGAGTAAACAACAACTGTTCCTCCGAGTGATTCTATCTTTGTCTTAACAACATCCATTCCTACTCCTCTACCTGAAACATCCGAGACCTTATCTGCTGTACTAAAACCTGGCATGAATATTAAGTTTATTATTTCATGATCTGAGAGTTTTTTAGCTTCTTCTTCTGTTATTAGCCCCCTTTCAATGGCTTTCTTTCTAATAATCTCTGGATCTATTCCTTTTCCATCATCTTCCACAATTATGTTGACGTGATCTCTCTCCCTTTGAGCAATTAATTTTAACGTTCCTTTTCTTGGTTTTCCAACTTTTTCTCGCTCTTCTGGCGGTTCTATTCCATGGTCTAATGCGTTTCTTATAAGATGAACTAACGGCTCTGCCAATTCATCCAGCACTGTTCTATCCAGTTCTATATCTGTTCCTTCCATTATAAACTCCACTTCTTTTCCGAGGGCTTTTGCAAGGTCTCTAACCATCCTTGGGAATCTGTTAAAAACATATGCGACAGGAATCATCCTCATTGCCATTACTTCCTCTTGAAGCTCATTTATTAACATGCTTAATCTGTTTATAGCATTGTTTAGTTCCTTTAATTGATACTTATTAGCGATCTGTGAGAAATTTGCTCTTGTAATTACCAACTCTCCAACAAGATTCATGAGTTTGTCGAGTTTTTCAATGTTTATTCTAATAGTTTGAGATGACTTTTTCTCTTCTTTTTTAGTAGCTGGTTTTTTTGGTGCTGGTTTACTCTGCTCTTTCGTTTCTTTCTTTTCTTCTGTTTTTTCTTCACTTTTTTGTTCTTCTTCTTTCTTCTCTTCTTTTTCATCTGGAGATGTTATTTGAACGTCCTTTATTTCAGGAACTCTCATTATTGCCTCTTTTATATCGTCTACTTCATACCCATCTTTCAGTTTCAGAAACACAGTAAATTTTAAACTGTTAAATTCCCCGTTTTGTATTGCTTCAATGTCAGGTATTGTCTTAACGATCTCTCCAATATTTTGAAGTTCTTTAATAACCATGTATGCTCTAACAGCCCTTAAGAGGCATTCATCATCAAGTATAACCACAATCTTATATGCATCTGGCACAACTTCTTCTTCAACTTCGACATCCTCATGAGTTTCTATTTCTTCTTCTTCGAACTCTATTTCAACCTCTGCCACTGCAACATAGTCAATTTCTGGAACATTTTCAACTTCTTTTTTAATCTCTTCAATATTTTTATCTGATAAGAACATTACGTCAAGTTCCTCGTATGATTGCTCTTTCAACTCTCCCTCTGTAGGGATTGAAAGAAGTATCTCTCCAACATTTTTTAATCTTGTTAAGATCATTGACAATCTTGCTGATTTTAAGGGGCAGTTGTCTTCAACCTTTGCTTTTAGGTGGAATAACTTCCAACCTTGTTCTATCTTTTCCCTTATAATATCGACAAATTCACTTAAATCGAATTTCTCGTGATCTAATTCTACCTCGATCTCTATCTCTTTCTCCACTTCTTCCTGAGATGAGGACTCCGCTTCTTCTATCTTTTTATTAACTTCTTCAATATTAATTCCAACTTCTTTGATCGTTTTTCCTTGCTCCAATCCTCTGGCTATATCTTCAAGAACCTTCGTTATATATTTTAACGTTTCTAAGACGTTTTCATTTATTTTTAGTTTCTTTTCAGATATTTTATTAACAAAATCTCTGATCTTTTCGAGGAGTGGTTTTAGATCTGGATCGTTAACAATATCTGTTAATGTGTAAAATATTTCAACAGATTTGTTTATGCTTCCAATAATCTCCTCTATTTCCACACTTTCTTCCCCTGATTTTTCGGCTTCTTCTTTTTTCTCTTTAATTATTTTTTTAATTTTTATTGTGGTCTTTGGGTTTTTATATTTTATCTTAACTTTTTTTATCTTTTTCGTTTCTTTCTTTTCTTCTGTTTTTTCTTCACTTTTTTGTTCCTCTTCTTTTTTCTCTTCTTTTTCTACTTTTTCCTTTTGCTCACTTCCCCCTTTGCCACTTAGATATTTTTCTTTCATTTGCTTTATCTCATTAATTATTGAATCAACATCAACTGATGTCTCTGTTTCCCCAGATTTCACTTCTTCAAGCATCGTCTCTAACGCATCTAAACACTTGAACAGCAAATCTATAATTTCAGAGGTTACGGGAATTTGACCATTTCTCACATAATCAAGAATATCCTCCATATGATGGGTTAAGTCCGATATGTGAGATAAACCAACAGTCCTCGCTCCCCCTTTTATCGTATGGGCTGATCTAAAAATTTGGTTGATTAAATCTAAATTTGAAGGGTCTTTTTCCAGCTCGAGGAGGCACTCATTGATTGTTTGGATATGCTCCTCCGCCTCCTCAGCAAATATTTCCAAATACTCCTCCATCATGTCCTCCATAGGTTATCCCCCCAAGATCTCTTTGCAGAATTTCACAATCGCTTCGGGAATTTCTGATGGGGGGAGGACTAAATCAGCTATCCCTAATTCAATAACGGCCTTAGGCATTCCAAAAACAACACATGTTTTTCCATCTTGGGCTATAATTTTTCCTCCTTTTTCTTTTATTTTTTTAAATCCATAAGCCCCATCTTTTCCAATACCTGTTAAAATAACCCCCACCGACTTTCCACCGTATATATTGGCAACAGATTCCGCAGTTATATCAACAGCTGGTCTTGTTCCGTTAACTTTTGGCATTTTATTGTCAAGGGATATGTAAACATTTTCCCCTCTTTTTGTTAGGAGCATGTGATAATCTCCAGGAGCTATATAAACATAGCCGGGCATAACTCTTTCTCCATGTTCTGCCTCTTTAACATTAAGTTTTGAGACCTGGTTTATTCTATCAGCGAATAACTTGGTAAATCCCGGAGGCATGTGTTGAACCACGAATATTGGTGGCATTCTCTTTGGAAGTTTTGATATAATTTCCGTAACTACTGGTGGTCCTCCTGTTGAAGAGCCGATTATTACACACATCTCTTTTAACTTACTATCTGGGACTGTTAACTCTTCAGATGTTTGTGGTAGTGTTTTTTTCTCTTCTTTCTCTTCTTTAATTGTTGGTTTATGTCTTGTTGTTGAGACCTTTTTAACTACTTTGGCTTTTGCTGCCTGTTTAACCTTTTTAATTATATCTTCCCCTATCTTCCTTATATCTAACGATATACTTCCTGACGGTTTTGAAATAAAATCCACTGCTCCTGCTTCGAGTGCTTCAAATGTTATTTTAGATCCTTCTTTTGTTAGAGCAGATAGCATAACTATTGGTGTGGGTTTTATTTCCATTATTTTTTTCACGGCCTCTAATCCGTTCATTCTTGGCATTTCTACATCCATCGTTATAACATCAGGTTCCAATTTTTGAACAAGTTCGACAGCTTCTACTCCATCTTTTGCAGTGCCTATAACTTCAATCTCTGGATCTGAGTTTAATATATCGGAGATAACTTTTCTCATGAATGCAGAATCGTCCACTACCAACACTCTGATCTTTTTTGATACCATGATCCCTCCCCCTTATCTTAATTTGATTTTATTTTCTGATTTATTTTCTATTTTGAATATTGCATTTGATTATTATTTGTAATTTTAGCTGGTTATGAGTTAATTATGAATGAACTATGACAGATTAAAACTCTACATCCAGTAAACTTGATATATTTAGTAAGATTATTAGCCGATTATCCAGTTTTATAATTCCATCGATATAATCCCCTCCCGCAGTTGCTTTTTTTATCGTTGAAACAGGAGTTATCTGTTCTTGGCTAATTTGCATAACATCGTTAACTCCATCAACCAGTATTCCAAAGGTCTGCTGATTTATTTCAATTACCATAACTAATTTTTCGTCTTTTTCGTTTTCTGGGTTTTCATAAACCCCTAATTTCCCTTTTAAATCGATAATTGGAGTAATCTCCCCCCTTATGTTAGTAACTCCTACCACATAACTTGGAGCATTGGGTAGGGGAGTTATGTCCGATTTATGAAGTTTTAGAACTTCTCTAACTTCATCAACTTTTAATCCATACTCATTACTTCCTAACCTAAACACTACTATCTTCATCGTGTCTGAGTCCCCCATGATTTCACCTTTTTGAATGATCAATTATGTTGTTAAAAATTAAAAAATTTTTTGGTTTTAATGATCTACGCACCGATCTTATAATGTATTTACCAATACAAAAAAATTTATTTATAAAATTTTTATATCTTTGCATTTTTTTCGTTTACCTACACAAATACATACTCAAAAAATATACATATGGATTATTCCCAAAAATAAATGAATATACCCCTAAGCATTTTCTCTCGAAATTTTTAAAATTCAGAGTCAAAAAAATAGAAATGCATATATGTAAATAGGGACTGTTCGGTTATAAAAAAGTCGATACAACTCAACAAGACAAACCCGGAATGGATCGGGGGAGAAGGGGGGATATTGATGAAAAATCTCTCTGTTAGGATAAAGATCCTAAGCATTCTGTCAATTTTAATTGTTATAATAGTGGGGCTTTCGTTGACAGTTGTTTATGTCCACCAATCGATGAAGAGTGATGGAAAGATAATAAATATAGCAGGAAAGCAAAGAATGTTAATACAAAAAATGACGAAAGAGGCGTTTATGGTTGCTTCTGGTGATGAGAAATATAGAAAAACGTTAAATGAAACAGCACAAATTTTTGATACCACACTTAATAATCTAATATATGGTAATAAGGAACTTGGAATTCCTCCTGCTCCTGATGAAGTAAAACAGCAATTATTAAAAGTAAAGGAGATGTGGGAACCATTCTATAAAAATATTCAGATAATCTGCACTAAAAATCCAGATGATCCTCAGTTTAAAGAAG
>JAADDS010000014.1 GCA_013153845.1 Methanococci archaeon
TCCCATCGAATATTAATGGCTGTTTCTCTCCCTCAATAACAACCGTTGCTAAATTCCTTACTCCCAAATCGATAGCCATTGCTTTATCTTCCTTTGACATCTCTGGATTTACTTCTTTTTTATAAATTAAATGCAAAACATAAAACCTCTTTCCATAAATATCGTGTGGAACTATTTCAACCTCTTTAACCTGCATGGCATCGAGCGGTAGAGTTTTCGATAACTCTACCCATAGGAACGTGGACCCGATGCCACGCCTCTCTTTTAAATACTGTTTTGTTTGTTTCGATAAGGACAATCTCAACTTATTACCGATTTTTTAAAACCGTCTTTCTTCCATTTAACTGGGAAATGCCCATCTCGGTCTCTTTGTATGTTGTTTGAAAAAATTATCCCATGCATCAAAAATTGGAATAAGGTTGTTAGGGATAAGGACTTAGTTTATTTTTTGGGGGATTTTGTTCTTAGTAAAAATAAAAAAAGAAAGAGTTAGAGAGTATTGCGAGCAATTGAATGGAGAAATTATATTTATAAGGGGAATCATGATAAAATAGGAGATAAATTTAAAATAATATCTCATAAAGATGTTAGATTCATGTTAATCCACAATCCTGATAGATATAATGCTTTAAACTTTGAGGGATGGGTTATTCATGGACATCATCATGGAAATTTTTTGGATAAGTATCCTTTTTTTAATTGGAAAGAGAGAAGAATAAATGTATCCGTGGAAGTGGTTAACTACATGCCGATTAGTTTAGATCTTATTATAAAGTTGATAAAAAAAGAAAAGAGAAATATTAAAAAGGTTAATGACTTATTTATAGAATAAGAAGTTATTTAAACCATGCATCTAATGTTTTTTGCTTTGTTTTATTTGCAATTAAATTGTATAATCTATCAACGTGCTTTTTTACCCTTTCATAGTTAAAATCATTCTCCTCTACTAAAAATTTAATTATTCCTTCTTTATTTGGTAATCTCAAATTTACAGAATATTCATCAGTGATTTTTGGCTCTTTAAATATTTTTCTTATCTCTTCGTAGTTTTCTACCTCTTTTTTTAAAACATCCTTAGCAACTCCGCTTTTAACAAGCTCATAAGCTCTTTTAAATCCAATTCCTTTAACTCCTCCGGGATTGTAGTCGGTTCCCATCAATATCGCTATATCAATAAGATCATCTAAGGATATTCTTAACTCTTCCAACACTTCATTTAAGTTTATCAATTCGGGCATTTCTTTGGTTGTTGTTAAGTTTCTAACGACTCTTGGAGACCCATATAACAAAGAATCATAATCTTGACTTACTACTGCCCATACGTCTCCTTTTTTTGCCATATAACTGGCTTGTGCTTCTCCTTCTGATGGAGCATTTACGTATGGAATACCCATTAATCCAAGTAAGTATTTGCAATTATCCACAATTTTTGGGGTTAGATAACTTGCTCTCTTTGCAAATTTAGCCACTTCATCCAAATTTTCTTTTTTCATTGCTTCTTTCATTTTCTCTTCTGCTTGTTCTTTTATATGTCTTCTCATTTTTCTGGTTTTTTCTTTTAATTTCGGTGGTTCCCCATCAAAAACCCATATTGGAGTTATATCATTTTCTAATAAATGTATTGTTTTATAGAAGATTCCATTGTAGGCGGATGTAATTTCTCCTTTTTTATTTTTTAGTGGAGATCCATCTTTTAATCGAATTGAAGTTAAAAATTGATAAAGAGCATTCATTCCATCAATAGCCACTTTTTTTCCTTTTAAATCGTCTAATGATATTTGTCTTTTTGGAATAAAATCTCCAAATTGCACTCCCATATCTATCCCTCAGATGTTTTTATTTTTATGAGTTCTGTTTTTAATGGTTTTTTTATAAATAAATGTTTAACAATAGGAACATTAAAGAAGATTAGGTATTAAATTCCAATAAATGTGGTATTAGCGATGTAAAATTGACTTGAAAATCATAATGTAATTAAATAATAAATTAAATATAAATAATAAAAAGAGGAGTTTAAAATATTTAAACCTTTTTAATTATATGTTAACTTTTAACTTTTCTGCTGAAATAACCTCCTGCAAATCCAACGATTCCTCCGATTATTGCTGAAAGAACCGTGGTTGTGAAATTTCCATTCGAATTTCCTTCACAACTTACTGTTGTTTGTTCTTCACTACTACTATTTTCTACTGCAATTTCGCTAATTCCGCTACAATTTGTTCTGTTTAAACATCTCATAACGTCTATGTCCATTTGTGCATAGTATGAACTGTATTTATAATACATAACTTTTGATATTGTGTCATTTAATGTATTTGCGTATTCATAATATCCGAGAGCCGATATTGGAGTTATTCCCAAACTTTCAGCCAAGTTTATTTTATTTCTTGCATATTTTTTGGAATAATCAATATCTCCAAACATCACTAACGGAATTTCTGCTTTTACACATGTGTCTATACTTTCTGCAATTGTTAGTAAATAGTCCCCCTCTTTGTATGCTTTTTTAGCTGCTTCTAAATCATTTTCAAGTTCATCTGTTGGCAAGTTCGGAAATACTGTTTCCACATATGTGGATATTGTTTCTGCATTATCTAAATACTGCTGAGCAAGTGGTTTTAGTGTGGAGTTGTTTATCTCTTTTCCAGTATTATTCTCTTTTAAAGAAACCCACCAAACTGCACTCTCCCCTCTTAACTTAGCAAAACTTCCGTATTTTATTGCATTTTCATAGTTTCCGAGATAGTAAGATTTCCATGCATTATCTAATAGTTTTTCTGCTTCTGCAATTCTTATTCTTCCTGCCAACACTTCTTCAAAATTGGATGTGGTTACGTTCTTTGAGTAGACAATTTCTTTATCATGATTGATGTCTAATTGAACCCTATTTAAAAATGTTTTAACATCCTCATCTCCTGTCAAATAGTTTAGGGTATGTTCTATGGTTTCAAGTTTAATTAGGGCATTAAATGCTGAGCATGTTGCAGAGTAGTAATCATTTTTTAAGTATTCATCATTTGCTTTATCTAAAAGTGCTTTTGAAGAAGATAGTTCACTTAATAGCATTTTTTGATATTCATAACCAATATATGGAGTGTTTAATGCATTTGAGAGGTAGTTATATTTTTCATTAGCCATTTTTAATATCTTATCACATAAATGCTTCATTATTTCTTTGTATTTATCTTCTATTGCAGGATTTTCAGGATATTGCTTCATAACTATTTTCTTTCCTGTAAAGTAGGGAATCGCATCGTAGATACTTCCAACTTCTATAACTTTAACTCCAAGTTTTTTACCAAAAGCAACTGCATCAACTTTATTTCCATCCACATTAATATATCTCTGCCCTTTTGGAATCAACATAATCGTGCAGTTTGCTTTTTTAGCTGCCTCGATTTTTTCAAGTATTCCTCCAACGGGCCCTATACTACCATCAGGATTTATCATTCCTGTCATCATAACATGTTTATTTAAGCTCCAATTCATTAGATCGCATATTATTCCTATTGTCATAGTTCCTCCTGCAGATGGCCCGCCAACAACAGGCACATCGCTTCTAACCGTTATATATACATTATATTTGTTCATATCTTTTCCTGTTATTTCTCCTGCAACTTTTGCAGCGATTCTTGCAGATCCTTGCATATCCAGTTCAGTTAAAGGAAGGGTATCCATAAAAACGTGTCCGGTTCCTTTACTCACATTTATTTGTATGTTTATTGGAACACCTACATAACCCATGTCTGTTAAAGAAACGGCAGGAGCTTTTATTATTACGGCACTTACTGAGTTTAGTATGAAAATTGCCAGTAGTATAGCTAAAATTTTTCTCATAATTTCCCTCCCAATTTTCATAAAAGAAAGATTAAATTAAAGCGTTCTGCTTTGATATATATTTATCTACCTTAATATTTCAGAATAATTATAATATGTTTGGCAAGACATATATTACATATTTTCACTTCCGATATAAAAGTTTTAAAAACCCAGTCAAAAGCATTTAAACATTTCTTCTTATTTTAAAAATTTAAATTTGGAGATTTAGATGGTAATAAAAAAATAAAAACGTGAAAAATAAAATAAAAAGAAATTAATAATAAAACTAAAATAAAAATAAACACCTAATATCTAACTTCCAAAACACCCCTATCCCATTCTAAATAATGCCCCTTTTCTCCAACTTTTGACATGTTTATTATTGGAACTATCGCAGGTGTTGGATTTATCCCCATTCTCTTCTGAAAATCTGTTTGCTCTTGAAACGTTCCACTGTTAACTAAAACCACACCCCTATAAAGACCATAACCGTTTATGTGAATATGCCCAGTATGTAAAATATCTATATCCCTATCTATAACAAGATAATCCTTATGTTCTGGAGCTATGGGGCATCTTCCTCCGTATGTAGGGCAGAGTAATCTCCTTTTTACAAGTTCTTTCATAATGGTTACTGGATTTTCATAACTTGCATTTTTTATTTGTCCTACTAAATCGTCAAAACTCCTTCCGTGGTAGAGAAGAGTATCAAATCCATGTATATTTATGGTGGATGGATTTCCTACAAAGTAAATATTATCTCTATTAAACAATTTCGTTATCTTTTCTGGAAGTTTTGGTTGTGGTTCTGCTGGTCTAACTGCATCGTGGTTTCCGGGAGAGATGATAATGCTAATATGCTCTGGAATTTGTTCCAAATACATTGCAATCTCTCGATACTGCTCTATAATATCAACTTCATAGAGATCGTCCTCTTGCCCCGGATAGACACCAACTCCATCAACTAAATCCCCTGCTATGCATATATATTTTAATCTACTTACAACTTTTTCTTCTAATTCGTTATCGACATCTCCGTTTAAAAATCTAATAAATTTTTCAAACTCTTTATGTAAAAATTCTTTACTTCCGATGTGAATATCAGAAAGAAATGCCATGTATATCTCTTCATCTATTTTCTTTATTGTTTTTGGTGGTAGAGCAGGTCTTATTATCTCATCTACGTAGATGGAGGTTCCTGTCTTGCTAACCGTTCCTATAACTCCTATAACTTCATCCAAGAGTAGTTCATCTTTCAGTATCTTGTCTATCTTATCTTTTGGTATTATTAATGTTATCTCATCTTCCGTATCTTCTATTCTCACTATCACATTTCCGCTTCTTGTAGTGTCTATATCACTAACTATCCCAACTACAAAGACATCCTTCTGCCCTTTCATCTTTTTGATGTTTTTTAATGGATAGCCCTTTCTTTGAGCTCTTCTTTCTATAAAAACTTTGAGTCGCTCGAATCTATCTTTAAAGTATTTTACAAAATCCTCAATAGTTCCTGTGCAAGTAGATTTCCCTGAAACATCAGAATCATCGTATATTTTTATTCTCTCTTCAATATCTTTTGCAACCCAATTTATTCTACTATTTACACTTTCTCTTATTTTTGAGATTTCAATATAACGTTTTTTTCTTTCGTTTTCTATATCTACATGGAGTTTATCTTTTTCTTTTTCAAGTAAATTTTTTAGTTTTTCTTCTAAATCTTCTTCAGATCTCTTTACAAACTGCTCTTTTTTATGGTCTGAGGGATATGTTAAAAATTCATATTCACTATTTTTTTCTTCTTTTTTCTTATCTTTATCCTCTATCTTTTCTTCTTGCTTCTCCTCATAAGACGTTTTTTCTCCTGTATAATACTCAATAAAGTCAAAATTTTTATAATCTTTTATTATTGTGTTTATATCTAAATTTAAAAACATATCTAAAAATTTTTCATCAAGTAAGATAAATGAATCATTGTATTTTTTAAATTCACTGATTTTTTTAATTAGTGTTTCTAAATTTTCCTCCGAAATATTTTTTATCCTCTCATATGCCTGTGGAGATAAGAGAACTTCCTCATCTAAAAATCGGTTTATAATTTCTTTTTCTTTTATTGTTTTATTATTGTCTATTTTCATTTTCAACCCTCTCTTCTACTTTCTGGGCTTTCTCATCTATTTTTAGGTTTTCTTTTATTTTTTCATTTTTAACATTTTTAACTTTGTTTTTAAGATGAAGATTTATATTATAGCAGAGATAATCTAAAGGGTGTTTAATTTCTCTTTTTCTACAAATTTCATCCGGATTACAGTAGTGATTCAAACCTTTTCCATTATCATTTTTCCAGTTTTTACAGTATTCGCAATGAGTTAATCGTCCATGCCCTACTTTATACCCAATGTTGTGCATAATATAATATCTTGTCTTTTTTTCATTAAAGTCCTCTACATTCTTAAAAAGCATTTCTATTAATTCATCAACAAATCTCTCTATTTCCTCTTCTGAGGCAATATCTGTGGCAGAAACATTTACTATATTCCCATCTTTGTCAAGAGGTCTTAAATTTGGATTGAATCTTGCACAAAACCAATAAACCACAAAACTCCTTCTTGCATAGTGAGATGGGGATCCTCCACTTAGAATATCATTTAAAATTCCCCTAATACATGGAGGATGCCAATCAAAAGGGATTTCTCCTTCATAGATCGGGGCTTGTATGCTCTCAACTGCTTTATATTTTATTTTTTCTTTGAGATAACTTGTAATCTCATCTAATATATTTTTTATAATAGAATCATCAGGTAGAGGGACTTTTTTTGCCATCTCTCCAAGTTTTTTTACCTCTACTCGGATTATCTCCCTTGCATAAATTTCTTTAACATCTTTTATATTTACTACCCCCCTTTCTAAATCTAATCTTTCAAGATGCAAATCGTTGTTTCCAGATCTTGATGCTATTGTTATAAACTCCCAGACCCTTTCATAATTTTTAAGATCTTTGGCTATTTCACTCTTTTTTATTTCGGAGTATCTTCTGATGAATGCATTAAAGTATGGTGTGTGGGATAGAATAACAATCAAAAGAAAATCTATTAATTCGTCTAATTTTTCTACGTCTATTTGGTATATTGTAGAATAATTTTGTAAATCCTCGTTATATTCTTTTTTAAATTTAATATCCTCTTCAAAAATACTTCTAAGTTTAGAGAGGATAGGTAGTTTGTATGTTTTCACTGCATTTAAAAAATCCAGGTCTTTAAACTTATCTATGTATTTAAATAACTTTATCATATTTATCACGAGTTCTTAGTATTTAAAGTTTTTTCATATTCAACAATGGCCTTTACGTGAGGATAGGAAAGTTTAACTGCTCTCTCCTTGTTTATTTCTTTTAATATTCTCTCTTGTATTTTTGTTTTAATTTCTGCCTTTTCATAGACGTTCACTAAATAATACACTTTTATATAAAATGAAGTTCTTGTTATTCCCACCCTAATAACTGGTTTGTTTGCCAACTTTCTTGAGATCAGATATTTTCTTTTAGACCATTTTTCATACAATTTAAGCATTAGATTTCCTACAACTTCGTTAGTTGACTCAAAAACTATCTGTTTGGCTTTTTCTACATCACTATCGTGGGTGAAATGGAGAACAATACTATCCCAAACGTATGGTGATCCCTTTGTTAAGTTTTCTATTGCAGTTGTGAATATATAAGAATTTGGAATTATTAGAACTTTTCCAGTAGGTTCAAAATTATCGGCAGTTAGTTCACTTAGATAGAGATGCTGTGTGTCTATATCAAACACATCTCCTGCCCCTATATTTTTTATAGAAATTCTATCTCCTATTTTTATTGTTCTTGTGTATAAAATTACTACCCATCCAGCAAAGTTCAAAATTGGCTTTTGCAATGCATAAGTTATCGCAGCACCAATCAAACCAACAGAGACAACCAGAGAAGAGACATTTTTATAAAAAACTCCAAATATCATTAAGGCAATAGCAACATAAACAACATATTTAAATATGTAATTTAGTGTTAAATATTCCCCTGCTTTTTCCTCTTTCTTTCTTGCATACTTTTTAAATATTTCAGACGCAATATCAATAAAAATAAGACCTGACAATATAATAACAAACACAATGATAATCTGGTTTTGATACTCTGCAATTATATCCACATATCTCCCAACATTAAAGATCGAGATTAAATAATGCAATAAAAACACAAGCAGTAAAATTTTTATTCCCAACTTAACCTTATTTACCGACATAATAAAACCTCTTCTGAGGGATAGTTTGTTATTAAAAAGTAATTTCCTGTATGGAGAAGATTTTAAACTTAGGAAAGGTGTCCTAATAATTGAAGATGGAATGATTAAAGGATTTACAAACGAAGCATATAATTCAGATGATGTATTTGAATTTAAAGGATTTGTAATTCCACCACTTATAAACGCCCACACCCATATTGCTGACAATAGTATAAAGGATATAGGTATTAATAAAAGTTTGGATGAGTTAGTTAAACCACCTAACGGTTTAAAACATAAATATTTAAGTGGCTGTGATGAAAAGACGTTAATAGAGGGAATAAGATTTGGATTAAGAGATATGAGAGAAAACGGGATAAAATATTTTTGTGATTTTAGAGAAAACGGAATTTTAGGAATAAACATATTGAAAAAAGCAATGAAAAAAGAGGGAATTGAGAGATGTCCAAAAGGGATTATTCTGGGTAGGCCAACAAACTTAACAAAAAAGGATGTGGAAGAGGTTATAAAAAGTTCTGATGGTTTAGGATTGAGTGGAGCAAATGAATTTAAGGATGAAGATCTTAAAATGATATTTAAAATCTTTAAAAAATTTGAAAAAAGTACAAAAAATAACTACCTCTATAAAAAATTATTTTCGATACACGTTGCAGAGCATTTAGGAGCGGTTAACTTTTCTTTAGAACATTATGGAAAAACAGAAGTTGAAAGATTAATAGATCTTGGAGTGAAACCAGATTTTGTAATTCACGGCACACATTTAACTGATGAAGATATTATCTTGCTTAATGATAAAAAAATCCCTGTGGTAGTGTGTGTCAGAGCGAATCTATCTTTTAATGTCGGAATGCCAAACTTAAAAAAGATGAGTGAGAATTTACTCTTAGGAATTGGGACGGATAACTTTATGGCAAATTCTCCATCTTTATTTAAGGAAATGGACTTTATTTATAAACTGTATCATCTCGATCCAAAAGATATTTTGAGGATGGCAACCATAAACAATGCAAAAATTTTAAATATTAAAGATGTTGGGCTGATAGATGAAGGTTTTAAGGGTGTTTTTACATTCATAAAAAAGAGCAATTCAGTAGTTTTTTCAAGAAATATTGTAGCTTCAATTATTACAAGATGTGAAAAAGGAGATATTGCGAATATTTGGATTTAATCCCTCCTTTCAACAACTATCATCCTATCCGTGCAAGTAAAGCAAGGATCACAACTTGCTATTATTAATTCAGCATCAGAAATGTGATGATCTGGTAAGATTGCTTCCATACATGCCAAGTTTGTAGCTGTTGGAGTTCTTATCTTTACATGTCTAACTCTTCCATTCTCATCAACACCATAGGAGTAGTAAACTTGCCCTCTTTGAGCTTCGTTATAAACATCTATTGGTTTAAATTCCTTTATTTCATAGTTTGGGTTGTATATTTTGTTATCCAAAGTTTTTAAATCATTTAGACCTTGTTTAATTATTTTAACACTTTCGAGACATTCGTAAAATCTAACTGCCAATCTACTAAAAACATCTCCATCATCAAATAAAATCTCCTCAAATTCAAAATTATCGTAGATAGGAACTTGTCCCATCTTTCTCATATCACTATGCACTCCAGAACCCCGAGCAGTTGGTCCAAGAGCGTGCAATTTTTTAGCGGTTTTTTTATCCAAAACACCAACATCCTTTATCCTTGACATGATCATTGGATCATTTACTGTCCTCTCCAATAATTTTTTTAACTTTTCTTCGAATTTTTCTAATCTTTCCATTAGGGATGGGATCATACTATCTCTTATATTACATCTTGGTCTTATTCCTCCAATAATAGGACATGAGTTTTGAGCTCTTCCCCCAGTGATCTCTTTCAACATTTGCATAATTGGTTCTCTGATCATAAATGCTCTAAATGCCATTGTTTCAAATCCTAAAACCTCAAATGCATGCCCAAAAAGCAACATATGCGAGTGTAATCGCTCATATTCCTCAACTATTGCCCTTATATACTCTGCCCTCTCTGGCACTTCTATTTCACTTCCTCTTTCAGCAACAGTTACATTACACCACACATGAATATGAGAACATATTCCACAGATCTTTTCAGAAATAATACTTATCTTCTCAGGGGGGAGACCTTCCATTATCAATTCAATTCCTCTATAATTAACACCAATAACAAGTTCTGCCTCTTTTATTATTTCATCTTCAATAAACAATCTTAATCTATGCGGTTCGAGCATTGTTGGATGAACTGGGCCAATGGCAATTTCTCCTTCACACTTCATAATTTAACACCTACATTCATATTTAGACATGTTTGGTTAATTTAATTCAAAATTTTTATAGTTCAGAGAACAGTTCATTATTCGAACATTATATGATAGCAATTTATATTAACGGAACTAACAAAGAAAACATAAATCCATGGATATAAATATTTAGTAAATATCCCAAATCTATCATAATTAATAATGATAATTTACCTTAACCTTTTATATAGTTTTGTTTTAATTATGAAGTAGAGGAAAGAAATATCTTAATAGTTAATTTGAAGATAACAATCCAACCGCTAATTCAATCAAATCATTTATAAGATTAGTAAGTGGAGTGATTTAAAAAAATCGTTCAAAATTTTAAGTTATCTATTAAAAAAATTAAAATCAAATCAGAATGATAACTAAATTGAAAATAATTAATTTAGAATAATAAATTATAAAAACAAAAGATAAATACCTTATCCAAAATCGAAATTGAGTGATCAGAATTATTCCAATATTTAATATCATGATTCTTAATTGAGCATTTGATTATAAACTAAAACAAATACAATCAAAGAGTTAATCACTTGTGGTGAGGATAATGACTCAAATGGACGATGCAAGAAAAGGAATCATTACAGAAGAAATGAAAACAATTGCAAAAAAAGAAAAAATAGATCCTGAAAAACTTAGAAGATATATTGCTATGGGATACGTTGTTATTCCAAAAAATAAAAACAGAGATACAACACCTATCGGAATAGGCAAAGATCTAAAAACAAAAGTAAATGCAAATATTGGAACATCTCCTGATTGTGTAGATATTGAATTAGAGATAAAAAAAGCCAAAACCGCAGAGAAATACGGAGCAGATGCAATCATGGATCTAAGCACTGGCGGGGATTTAAAAAAAATCAGAAAAGCAATAATGAACGCAGTAAAAATACCAATTGGAACAGTCCCAATTTATGAAGTTGGAAAATTGGCAAGAGAAAAATATGGAAAAGTTGTAGATATGGATGAGGATTTAATATTCAAAGTTATAGAAGAACAGGCAAAAGAAGGAGTCGATTTTATGACACTACACTGCGGGATTACAAAACACTCCGTTGAAAGATTAAAAAGAAGCGGAAGGATAATGGGAGTTGTAAGTAGAGGAGGGGCATTTTTAACCGCCTACATATTGTATCATGAAGAAGAAAACCCCTTATACAAAAACTTTGATTATCTGTTGGATATTCTAAAAGAACATGATGTAACCATAAGTTTAGGAGATGGAATGAGACCTGGTTGCTTGGCAGACAACACAGATAGGGCTCAAATTGAAGAACTCATCATCTTAGGAGAGTTAGTAGATAAGTGTAGAGAAAAAGGAGTCCAATGTATGGTAGAGGGGCCAGGACACATTCCAATAAACTACATAGAAACAAACATAAAACTACAAAAAAGTTTGTGTAAAAACGCTCCATTCTATGTTTTAGGGCCGATAGTTACAGATATAGCTCCCGGTTATGATCATATAACCTCAGCCATTGGAGGGGCGTTAGCTGGTTATTACGGAGCTGATTTTCTCTGCTACGTAACTCCAAGTGAACATTTACGACTGCCAAATATTGATGATGTAAAAGAAGGAGTTATAGCTGCTAAGATAGCTGCACAAGCTGCGGATGTCGCAAAAGGCAATAAACTTGCCTGGGAGAAAGAGATAGAGATGGCATATGCAAGAAAAAACCATGATTGGGAAAAACAGTTTGAATTGGCAATAGATAAAGAAAAAGCAAAAAAGATGAGGGAAGAGATCCCATCAAAAGAAGAAAAAGCTTGCTCTATTTGTGGAGATTATTGTGCTTTGTTAATGGTTGAAGAGTTGGGAAAGAGATAACATTTCAATAAAACAACAAAATAAAAAATCATACAAAAATAAGCAAAATATGCTAAAAATACACTACCAATATAAAAAAGATAATAAAAAATAAAAAATACTAATTAATATGTGCCCCAATTTTAAATATTCGGAGTGGTAGAATGAAAGATGAGTTAATAACCCATATTTTAAAAAATGAGATAGTTAAAGCACTCGGATGCACAGAAGTCGGTTTAATAGGGCATACAGTTGCTAAGGCAAAGCCAAAAGATCCCTACTCAATAGAGAAAATCACACTAATTTTAGATAAAGGAACATTTAAAAATGCCTTCTCAGTTGGTGTTCCAAATACAGGTAAATTTGGAATAATCCCTGCCGTTGTTGGTGGATTACTCGGAAAAAAAGAAAATGGCTTAGAGGTTTTTAAAGACATCAAATATGACGAAAATTTAGAGGATTATATTAAAAACAGATTAAAAATAGAAGTAATCGACTCAGATGTATACTGCAAAGCAATTATAAAAGCAGATAAAATCTACGAAGCCGAGACAAAAGGTAGTCATTCAGGCAAATCAATATCATCCGAGTTAAAAAACACATACAAAACCCTAAAATTAAAAGATTTTATTGAGTATGTAAAAGATATTCCTGAAGATGTTGTTGAAATTATCAAACAAACCGTAGAGGTTAATAAAAATCTATCAACTCCCGAACTCCCGAAGGACTTTATAAAGTTAAACTTAAAAGATGATATTTTAAACCATATGATTAAAAAAACAACGTCCGCAGTTTATAACAGAATGATCGGCGTTAATAAACCAGCCATGGCCATTGCAGGGAGCGGAAACATGGGTCTAACTGCCACACTGCCAATAATTGCCTACGATGAAATAACAGAAAACGACGAAGAGAAACTAATTAAATCCATAACTTTATCTGCACTAACAACCATATACTCAGCTTATCACTCCTCTTATATCTCTGCAATGTGCGGATGTGTAAATAGGGGTGGAATTGGAGCAGTTTCTGGATTATCATACTATATCTTTGGAGAGGATAGAATAGAAGAAAGTATAAAAAGTTTTACCGCCAATCTTCCAGGAATTGTATGTGATGGTGGAAAAATCGGATGTGCTTTAAAAATTGCCTCAGGTGTTTTCTCTATCTACCTTTCTCTATTCTCGAACGTTCCATACAACAACGGAATTGTTGGAAAAAATTTCGAAGAATGTATAAAAAATATAGGAAAAATCGCAAACGCAATGAGCCCAGTAGACGATGTGATAATCGACATTCTCAAAAACAAAAATATATAATTTATCAATAACTATCTCTTTTTCATCCTTTAATTGATCTAACATCCACAGGAAGAACTCCTATTGTTATACCAATGTCAATTAAGTTGCCTATTTTAAATAAATCAACATCTAAACATATACTTCAATGAATATAAATTTAATATCTGAAAATTATGGTTTTTTCTCTCTATCACGACTTGTGCTTATTTTAATGCTTAAAAAAGGTAATGCTTCGAATAATCCTTCCAAAAGTTCATTTCCATCCTCGAAGAGGTCTGATTTTAACTATTAAATGATATTTGGCTTATTGTGAATGATAGATGGTTTCCATCCTCTAAGAGGTCTGATTTTAACTTAAAAGAATTGAGGTTATGGCTTTGTGCATCTTTAAAAAATCTTTCCATCCTCCAAGAGGTCTGATTTTAACCTTATTTTAATATTTTTACAGACGACTTTGGAACATATCCAGATACATACATTCCATCCTCCAAGAGGTCTGATTTTAACTAGTGTTTGATTACTAATTGTATTGTTGTTTGTTTCATTCCATCCTCCAAGAGGTCTGATTTTAACTTCTATTGCTTCTTCTGGGCTTCTTGACTCGTCCAATTCCATCCTCCAAGAGGTCTGATTTTAACTATTTCAACATCTTTTCCAGATTGAGATAATGATTTTACAATAATTCCATCCTCCAAGAGGTCTGATTTTAACAAGAGTTTTATGAATTATCTGTAAATAGTTTATTATCAGATAATTCCATCCTCCAAGAGGTCTGATTTTAACATTCATGCATTTGAACTGTTTGGGCATGAAATTGGCAATTCCATCCTCCAAGAGGTCTGATTTTAACAAAACCTATATATGAGACGTCTCAAAATTATATTAATTCCATCCTCCAAGAGGTCTGATTTTAACATAGGGGAGGAGTGGATATATTTACAGTTTTACTTAAAAAATTCCATCCTCCAAGAGGTCTGATTTTAACAAGCGGCATTTTTCAAACATAATCAATATTTATTCTCTTCATATATATGCTTTTCTATACCATAATTTTTCTACCCCCAAATAACCCCTTTTCTTTATAAACCCT
>JAADDS010000028.1 GCA_013153845.1 Methanococci archaeon
TTCAGTTTTTAGAAATCTATAATTTAAAATACGAAGAAAAGCGTTTAATCATCCCTAACATTGCTATTCCAGAAACCTTACCAAATATAACTGATTTTAAAGAGTTTAAATTAATCAAAAGTTTTAAGATTAATGTAATTCCAAATGTCCTGAAAGAAACTGAACTAAAACTACCACATATCGAACTAACTAAACCATATTACAAATTATTAAATAGCTGTGTAGATAAAAACTTTAACATTGCAAAAGCTGAAAATTCTTTTTTAATCCCAAAATTTGGCATAATTCCTTTAAATTATAGATTTCTAAAAACTGAAATTGATAAAGATTTTTATATTGCAAAAGATAAAAACTGCTTATTCATCCCAAATATCGAGATTTTAGAGTCAGAAATTAAATATCCTCAAAATAAATTAAATAAGGAATATCAACTTCTAAAACTGAATGAAGATATAAAAATGTTTGAAATTCCTAAAATTTCCATTCCAACGAGTCCAATAACTATATCTAATTTTAAGGGGATTGAGATGTCTAAAAACTTAGAAATTAAAGGAATTGCCAAGATTAAAGAAGAAGACAAGGAATATGCAATAACAGAAGAAATTAAAATAGCAAATACATTTATTCCAAATGAAAATGAAACCAAAGAAACAGAAATTGAAATGTCCAAAGATCCTATGGACTTTTTATTTGGTAGCAATATTGAAGGGATGAAAAGAGGAGGGCCGTTAATTGTTTTATTTAAAGATTATAAAGACGACAGCTACATTCAAACATTTGAAACATTGTTATTAAGAATTTGTAGAGAGAAATATGGGGGAATTCCAAAAGTTAAAAAACTAAGTTTAAAGGAAGATTGGAATAAATATGAGATTGAAAGATACCTCGATGAAGGAAACATTTTTATTGTAGAGTTGGACTCTAAAGAGGAAATAAATAAAGATAACCTCTCAGATCGATTATGGGCAATATTTTCAAAAGAAAGAGGAATCGTTATCTTTTACACAAAATCTGAAAATATCTTTGAAAAATACAAAACAATTCTAAACGAAATAAATTTGAATAAATTAAATTTAAAAGCAAAAATCATTGAAATAATTCCAAAAAGGTTATCATTTAAAGAAAAAATTAATGTTGCAAAAGCACTTTTTGGTTTTATAGATATAGAAAAGGAGGTTCCACCAATCGCTCCAATGGACGTTGTCCTCAATTTTACCAAAGAAAAATACAAAGAAAAACTCGAAAAAATCAATAACAAATATTGTATAAACTTGGGAATTATAAATGAAGGAGAAAATGAAAGTGAAGAACACATGAATTTAAAATCCTTTGTTGCCCATTATTTAATCAAAAAACTTGAAAAAGAAGGAAAAATCCCAAAAGAAGATAAGGAAAAAGATTGGGACTATATCAAAGAAAACATTATTAGAACTGAACATCTAAAAGAAGGGAAGAACAATAATATAATTATTGATGTTTATTTTGATGATAAAAATGAAAACTACGAAATTGAAACATTATTTAAAGAAGGTTTTGGAAAAATACATAAAACATTGGAAAAATATAATCTAAATGAGAAAATTAATATTGTTGTTGAAAACATAACTGCCTTTTTACATGCAAAGGAATTTTTAAATTTAATAAATCTTATTGAAAAGAAACAAAGATATAAAAACTTAGAAATCAACTTTTACACTCTTGACCTAAAAAATAATAAATTAACTGATCTAAAATACTATTACAAAAAAATTAAAAATAAAAATTAGATTAAGAAGCGGTGTGTAAGAGGATTGTAGTTATATACTGGTTATTTCCTGCCAATAAAAAACTAAAAATATAACAAAAAAAGGTGAAAAATAATGATTACCTATAAGGATGCTGGAGTGGATATATCTCATGAGGATAGAGTGATTAAAGCATTGGTTTCACAGATAACATTTAAAAGAAGTGATATAAAACCTGCTGATCTTGGCTTACATTATGCTGGAGCAGTTGAGTTTGGGGATTATTATTTGGTGTTATCTACGGATGGTGTTGGAAGTAAGATGATTGTTGCAGAGATGGCAAATAAGTTCGATACTGTTGGAATTGACATGATCGCTATGAATGTAAATGATGCAATCTGTATCGGAGCAGAGCCAGTTGCATTGGTTGATTATTTGGCAGTTGGGCATATAACAGAGGAAATAGCGGAGCAGATTGGAAAAGGACTGAATGAGGGAGCTAAGGAAGCGAATATAAATATTGTTGGTGGAGAGACAGCCACACTACCTGATATGATCAAGGGCATTGATCTGGCTGGAACTGTGTTAGCAATAGTTAAAAAGGATGAAATAATAACTGGGAAGGATGTTAAGCCCGGAGATCTGATCGTTGGTTTGAGAAGCTCTGGAATACATAGTAATGGTTTATCATTGGCAAGGAAGGTGTTTTTTGATATAGCCAAGTTAAACATCAATGACAAACTTTCCTATGGAAAGACCGTTGCTGAAGAGCTTTTAACTCCAACAAGGATATATGTAAAGCCAGTTTTAGAGATGATTAGGGATGAGGAGATAGATGTTAAGGGCTTAGCACACATAACAGGAGGAAGTTTTAGAAAGCTTAAACGGCTAAATGATAAAGTTGTATACTATATAAACGATCTTCCTGAGCCCCTTCCAATATTTAAGGAAATTCAGAGATTGGGTAATGTTCCAGATGAAGAGATGTTTAGAACGTTTAATATGGGAGTTGGATTTTGTGTTATTGTTGGTAGTGAGGAGGAAGCTGAGAAAGTTATAAAAATATCTGATAAGTATGGAATCTCTGCAAAGGTCATCGGAAAGGTTGTGGATGAAGTAAATATTAATAATAAAAAAATTAAAAGTGGAGCGGTTGTAGATTATAATGGAAAGCATATCCTTCTAAAATAAAATTATGAATTGAGTGCAACCTTATAGTAAAATTAAAAGGATTAAAATAATAGATAATAAAACCATAATAAAATCATCTAAGTATAAAAATAAAAAGATAAAAAAGAAAATAAAAATCATAAAAGGGAATCAATATGTGTGGAATATTTGGAATTTACTCCTTTGAGAAGATAAATGTTGCTAAGAAAATATACTATGGATTATTTGCACTACAACACAGAGGGCAGGAAGGAGCAGGGATTGCCACAAGTGATGGGAGAAACATCCATCATTATAAAAATATTGGTCTCGTTACGGATGTTTTTAGAGATGATATTCTACAAAATCTCTTTGGATATATTGGGATAGGGCATGTAAGATACTCAACAACCGGAGGAAAAGCGGTAGAAAATTGTCAACCCTTTGTAGTAAAAAGCTCCTTTGGAAATATTGCGATAGCCCATAATGGAGATCTTGTTAACTCCAATGAACTAAGGATGGACTTAGAAAAAAAAGGACATATATTCACTTCTTCAACCGACTCAGAAGTGATCGCTCAACTTTTAGTAAGAGAACTGTTAAAAACATCTGACAAGATCGAAGCAATAAAAAATACTCTAAAAAAATTGATAGGAGCTTATTCTCTCCTAATAATGTTTAACGATTCGTTAATTGCAGTAAGAGATCCATGGGGTTTTAAACCTCTATGCATTGGGAGAGATGATGAGAACATCTACATCTCTTCTGAGGACTGTGCTTTGACAACCCTCGATGCTGAATTTGTGAAAGATGTTGAGCCGGGAGAGATTATTGAAATAAAGAATGGAGGAGAATTATCTTCTTACAAATTAGATTTTGACGTTCCTGAGTATATGTCGATAGATGTAGATGTTCCTTCAATTTACAGGGGAGCTACAACATGCATGTTTGAGTATGTATATTTTGCAAGGCCTGATTCAACTATCGACGGCATTAGCGTTTACAAAGTTAGAAAAAGAATAGGAAAGATATTAGCTAAGGAACATCCTGTAGAGGCAGATGTGGTCTCTCCAATCCCAGATTCGGGAGTTGCGTTTGCTTTGGGATTCTCTGAGGGTTCAAAAATTCCTTATTATGAGGGATTAATAAAGAACAGATATGTGGGAAGAACATTCATCCTCCCATCACAAAACGAGAGAGAATTAGCGGTAAGATTAAAATTAAGCCCTGTAAAAAGTGTATTGGAAGGAAAGAGGGTAGTGTTGGTAGATGATAGTGTAGTTAGAGGAACAACATCTCGAAGAATTGTAAATATGGTTAGAAAAGCAGGAGCGAAGGAAGTGCATTTGAGAATTGGGAGTCCAAAGATCATTTCTCCATGCTATTATGGAATAGATATGGCTACCAAAAAGGAATTAATTGCTTCAAACAAAACAGAGGAAGAGATCGGAAGAAAGATTGGAGTCGAGTCAATTGGCTATTTATCATTAGAGGGATTAATAAAAGCAATTGGTAGAAAAGATTTATGTCTGGCTTGCATCACTGGAAAATACCCAACTGATATAAACTTTGAAAAAATAGCAAAACGATTATAGTGTTTTATTTAGACGGATGAATTTTTTATTTCTATTTTTGGCTCTTTTTGATTATTTATTTTAATTTTTTAATTATTTATGTTTAGAGTGTATTAGATGCCCTGCAATTACTGCCATAACTATTATTGCCAAATTTAAGAGTATATTAACTTCTATATAATTATTCCATATCAAATAAGCGTTTATGACAGCAACTACAACTGTAATTGTCCATAAAATCTCTCCAACAATCTTTTTATTTTTCATATTTTCCCATATTATCGATCTATTACTAATTTTAATTAGTTATTTTTTATAGTTTATTTATTAAGTTTTTACCTTCCTTAAAACTTCCTTTAAATCTTAAAAATGATTATGAAATAGTTTTTATGGAATACTATAATGAGGTGGTGCAAAATGGAAGAAATCATTAAAAGGGCATATTTAGAATCGTTAGATGGGAGAAGATTTGGAGATAAAAAAGAAGAAGTAGAGAAGATTAGAGAAAAGATACTTTCTGCTAAAAAGATTGTAGTTGCCACAAACAACCAAAAGAAATTTAACATAATAAGAGATATTATTTCAAAGATATGTGATGCCAATATAATAATGGTAGATATGGATACAAGATTTGCTGATTTGACAAGAGTTCCAGCACTAAATAAGGGATTAATGGCATTGGATACTGAAACGGCAGATTTAGTAATTGCAAGAGGTCGTCTTGGAGTTCCTGGCTCGGGATCAATGCTTGTAATATTGGATGAAAAGGGAAGGATTTTAACGGCTTCTCTATCTCCTTCCTCAGTTGTTCATGGAGAAAGTATAGAAAATAGGATAAAGAAAGAAATAATAGAAGCACTGAGTAGGGTTGGAATAAACTTAGAAAAGTATTAAAACTAAAAAATCAATGATAAAACTTAATGGTTAAAGTTAAAAGGATACTAAGAAAAATAAAATTTGATAATATTTAAAATTTAAAAAGCAATTTAAAAGATATTAAAGAAATAAATGGAATAAAAATTAAAATAAAAAAAGAGAAAGAAAATAATTGAAAGATTCTTTTTGCAAGAGATGATTTTGGAGTGTGAAATTATGAAATATGGGATAACAGAAATGGTCAAGACGATTGATACAAAAACAAGAGTTGTAGATGTAATAAACGAAATAGCCAAGAAAAAATATCA
This sequence comes from Methanococci archaeon, assembly GCA_013153845.1. Lineage (GTDB taxonomy): Archaea > AGJL01 > Methanococci > Methanococcales > Methanocaldococcaceae > Methanocaldococcus. The sequence goes on from JAADDS010000028.1 coordinate 5,632, forward strand.
CGCAATTAGAGATTTTTTAGAGGGAGAAGAGTTTAAAGAAGTAGTAATATTTGGAGTTTACTTGTGGGGAAATTACACTGCCCAAATGATTTCTAAATGTGCAGATAAAGTTTACTTGGTAGATATTCACGAATTTATGAAAGGGTTTGTTCCAAATAACAATAACATCAAATTTTTGAGTTTAAATGAATTTAAATTAAAATGTATGAGAAAAGAAGTAAATCCTGACTTAATAATTGATTTAACTGGATTGGGTGGGTTAGATAAGGACTTCTTATCCAAATTTACACCAGAAGTTTTTATAGTGGAGGATCCAAGAGGCGTTTTTGATGTTGACATTTATGAAGCGGATGATACATATGATAGGATTTCTCCGTTCATTAATAACGCAAAGATTGGCATTTTGAAAACATACAGAAAAGCAAGAGTGTCTAAAACCTCAGGAACGATGACATTAACGATCGATACGATAGTTGATGCTTCGAGGGAAATAACGGCGTTGGATGGAGTGTTATATGCAATTCCAAATTTAAGATACTATGAGGGAATATTATTCCACGAAAATGATACCCATAAATTTTTATCCGAAATATCACAGCCGGCAATTACAATAAGCACATTAAATGATGTTTTAGATAAGGCAGAAAAGATTTTATCCAAAAATATAGATCTCATTCATTCTTTTATTGAAGAAATTTAAATTTTAAAATTTTAAATTAAAATAAGACACCATCAAAACATATCAAAACATATCATTACCCATTAAAATATTCATAATAATCTCAAATATATGAATAAACAAGTATAAATAAACAATATCAAAACTAATACACCTTTTTTGAGGGGAAATTATGAAAGTTTCAATAATAGGAGCGTCTGGTAGAGTTGGTAGTGCAACAGCCCTACTTTTAGCAAAAGAACCATTTATGAAGGACTTAGTTTTAATAGGTAGAGAAAAATCAAAAAATAAGTTGGAAGGGTTGAAAAGAGATATATACGATGCATTAGCAGGATCGAGAAGCGATGCAAATATCTTTGTCGGAACAGATGATGATTTGAAAATAGTTGATGAGAGCGATGTAGTAATAATAACAAGTGGAGTTCCAAGAACTGAAGGAATGAGCAGAATGGATTTAGCAAAAATAAACGCAAAAATTGTGGGAAATTATGCAAAAAAGATTTCTGAAATATGCGATACCAAACTGTTTATCATAACAAACCCCGTAGATGTTATGACATACAAAGCACTGATCGATTCAAAATATGAGAGAAATAATGTATTTGGTCTTGGAACTCATCTTGATTCATTAAGATTTAAAGTAGCAATTGCCAAATTTTTTGGAGTTCACATAGATGAGGTTAGAACGAGGATAATAGGAGAGCATGGAGACAGCATGGTGCCCCTGCTAAGTGCCACATCAATCGGAGGGATCCCCATCCAAAAATTTGAGAAATTTAAAGATCTTCCAATAAAAGAGATAATTGAGGATGTAAAAACGAAAGGAGAGCAAATAATAAGATTAAAAGGAGGATCAGAATTTGGTCCTGCTGCTGCAATCTTGAACGTAGTAGGATGCATAGTGAACAATGAAAAAAGATTATTAACGCTATCTGCCTATGTGGATGGAGAATTTGATGGTATTAAAGATATATGTATAGGAGTTCCTGTGAAAATAGGAAGAGATGGAATTGAAGAAGTGGTTTCAATAGACCTTGATAAAGATGAGATAGAAGCGTTTAGAAAATCAGCTGAAATCATTAAAAAATACTGTGAGGAGGTAAAATTTATTTAATAGGTGAATGAAGATGTGGAAAGCAGATATTGGAAAGTTGATGTATTCGTTAAAGGCATTTAGAGGATCAAAACCACTATTTGAAACAGATAATCTTTTAATGGTAAAGGGTGTTTGTAGAGATACAACCGCTGATTTATATAAAAATATAAAGGAGTATTTAATTGAAAAGTTAAAACAGGAGGGTTTTGAGATAGTTGAAGATATAGAAGAAATAGACAAATTTGTTAGTAGAATAAATGAAATTTTTAAAGAGAGTCCAATATTTCCAGACACGTTCGGATTTGAAAAAATGAAAGAGAGTTTTGAGATGATCGGATGTGATTGCGATTATGTGATTGCAAAAAAAGGAAACATAATGGCAGGGGTATCAATGTATTTCGATAAAAAAACAAAAAATCCGAAATTTATAGAGGTTTTAGGAGTTTTAATGCCAAGAATTAACTAAAACATACTCCTAAAATAAAATTAATAAGGTTAAATTGAAAGATAAAAAATAAAAATTAAAAATTAACGTCCCTGTCTTGAGGAGGTCTCAACATGTTTGTTCCAGGGCATATAACCGGATTCTTCGCAGGATATCGTTCAAAAGATATTTTAAAAACCGGATCCATCGGTGCGGGAATAACAGTAAACAGAGGTGTTAGAGTAGAGCTACAAGAGGGAACTGGAAAGATATATTACAATGCTAAAAAAATAAAAATATGCCCTGTAGATAAGGTTATAAATCAATACAAAAAATTAGGATATACTGGCAATCATGATATAAGATTTTCAGCTGATTTTCCACTTGGAAGTGGATTAGGTATGTCAGGAGGATGTGCTTTATCCATATCAAAAGAGTTATTCGAAATCTTAAAACTTTACAATAATCAAAACAACAATAAAAACCAAAATAAAAATCAAGAGATGGATTGGGTAAAAATAGCCCACATGAGTGAAGTAAAATGCGGAACAGGCCTTGGAGATGTTATTGCTCAATATGTCAAAGGTTTTGTAATAAGAAAATCCCCGGGCTTTCCAATAGATGTTAAAAAAATTAATAACATTGAAAATTACTACGTGATAGTAGAGATATTTGGACAAAAAGAGACAAAAGAAATTCTTTCAAATCCCGAAAAAATGAGAAAAATTAATGAAATAGGAAAATACTGCCTTAACTCTCTATTAAAAAATCCAACCCTCGAAAATTTCATGAAGCTATCTTTAAAATTTGCAACTGATTCCCAACTGATCAATGAAAAAATACTATCAATATGTGAGGACTTAAAATTTACAGTTGGTGCCTCTCAATCAATGTTAGGAAATACATTATTCTGCATCTCAAAAAAAGAGACGTTAAATGATGCCCTATCTATTTTAAACAACCCCATCGTTTGTAAAATATACCAATAGATCAAAAGATTTAAAGGTGATGGTATGGAACACAACTACAAAGTAAAATTATTTGATGAGTTGGGATTTGTAAGAAAAAAATGCAAAAAATGTGGGCAATGGTTTTGGACTTTGGATGAAGAAAGAGAAACCTGCGGAGATGCTCCCTGCGATATTTATTCATTTATAGGAAAGCCAATAACTAAAAAACCTTATGATTATAAAGAGATGGTTAAAGAGTTTATAAACTTCTTTAAAGAGCATGGACATGAACCAATAAAAAGAGCTCCCGTAACAGCAAGAAGATGGAGAGATGATATTTTATTAACAATCGCTTCAATAGCTGTCTTTCAACCATGGATCACCAAAGGAATAGTAAAACCAAAAGCAAATCCCTTAGTTATAGCACAGCCATGCATTCGACTGAACGATATAGACAACGTTGGAAGAACTGGAAGACATTTAACATGCTTTACAATGGGAGGACATCATGCTTTTAACAGCAAGGAGGATTTCAAATACTGGCAGGATGAGACAGTTGAACTCTGCTTCAACTTCTTTAAAAAATTGGGCATAGATGAAAAATCTATAACATTTATTGAGAGTTGGTGGGAAGGAGGAGGAAATGCAGGACCTTGCTATGAGGTAATAACCCATGGTGTTGAATTAGCAACCCTCGTCTTTATGCAGTATGAGAAGGTTGGAGATAATTATAAGGAGATTCCGTTAAAAATCGTTGATACTGGCTATGGGATTGAGAGATTTGTCTGGGCTTCAACTGGAGAGCCAACGATATACGATGCAATATTTAAAAATATCGTCAATAAGTTGAAGGAAGATGCAGGAGTTAAAGATATTGATAAGGAGATATTGGCTAAAATTACAGAAGTTGCTGGATTAATGGATGTTAAGGATGTTGGGGATTTGAGAAAGTTGAGAGAAGAAGTAGCTAAAAAAGTAAATATCCCAGTTGAAGATTTAGATAAGTTAATTTCTCCTTATGAGGATATTTATGCAATAGCAGACCACACAAGAGCTTTGGCATTTATGTTGGGAGATGGAATAGTTCCTTCAAACGTTAAAGATGGTTATTTGGTTAGAATGCTGATAAGAAAGACATTGAGGCATATGGATCGGCTAAACCTCTCAATACCAATAACTGAGATTGTTGCAATGCAGTTAAATGAGTTGAAGGATTTATATCCAGAATTATTGGATATGGAAGATTACATTATGGAGATTTTAGAAATTGAGGAAGATAAATATAGGCAAACAATTGAAAGAGGTAAAGGAATTGTTGAGAGATTATTAAAGAACAAAAAAGACATTGATTTAGAGAACTTAATTGAGTTGTATGATAGCCATGGATTACCACCAGAGATCGTTAAAGATGTTGCTAAATCATTAGGAAAAGATGTTAAAATTCCAGACAACTTCTATACAATAGTTGCAGAGAGACACGAAAATAAAAAAGAGGTTAAAGAGAAAATTAAACTGCCAGAAGTTGATGTTGAAAAAACAGAACTTCTATTCTATAAATATCCAAAAATGAAAGAGTTTGAGGCAAAAGTTCTAAAAGTTGCTGATGATTATGTAATCTTAGATAGAACTGCATTCTATCCAGAAGGAGGAGGGCAAAAAGCAGATACTGGCTACATAATAAAAGGGGATAAGAAATTTAGAGTTATGGATGTGCAGAAAGAAAATAATATAGTTTATCATAAAATAGAGGGATTAAATGATGAGATAAATGAATTAAAAGAAGGAGACATTGTTAAAGGAGTTATTGATTGGGATAGAAGGTTAAGCTTAATGAGAAATCACACAGCAACACACGTAATAAATGCAGCAGCTCAGAAAGTTTTAGGAAAGCACGTTTGGCAGGCAGGTTCAGATGTTGATGTAGATAAGGCAAGATTGGATATAACTCACTATAAGAGAATAAGCAGAGAAGAACTGAAAGAAATTGAAAGAGTAGCTAATGAGATTGTTTTAAATAACTACAATGTTAGAAGTGTATTTATGGATAGAAATGAAGCGGAAGAGAAATTTGGATTTAGAATATATCAGGGAGGAGTTGTTCCAGGAAATGTTTTGAGAATAGTAATTATTGAGGATGAAAATGGAAATATAGTTGATGTTCAGGCATGTGGGGGGACACACTGCCAAAACACTGGTGAAATAGGATTTATAAAGATAATTAAGACAGAGAGAGTTCAGGATGGTGTTGAGAGATTAATTTATTCAAGTGGTTTAAGTGCTTTAAAGGCAGTGCAAGAGATGGAGGATACATTAGAGGAGAGTGCAGAGATATTGAGATGTCCAACTGAAGAACTACCAAAGGTTATAAAGAGATTCTTTGAAGAGTGGAAGGAGCAAAGAAAGAAGATAGAGGAGTTGGAGAAAAAGATAGGAGAGCTTAAAAAGTTTGAGTTGATGAATAAATTTGAAACAGTTGGAGATTATAAAGTTTTAGTTGAGAAAGTTGAGGCAAATCCAAAAGAAATGCTAAATATAGCCGATAACTTGGCTGTTGAAAATACCATAGTTATATTATTAAATGATAAGGGCAATATACTATGTAAGAGAGGAGAAAATGTTAATATAAAGATGAATGAACTTATAAGATATATTGCCAAAGGAGGAGGAAGAGAGCATTTAGCCCAAGGAAAGTATGAAGGAGATGTAGAGGAGATTAAAAAGAAAGTTGTTGAATTTATTAAAAATAAATAAAATTTTTTATTTTTCATTTTAAAATTTTAATAGTGTGCGTAAATATGAACGATGAATGGTTGAGCTTTTTATACAAATATTGGCTTAAAGGATGTAAATTTTACAATAAAAAGAACTATAATAAAGCAATTGAGTATTCTAAGTTAGCAAATAAAGTTTTTAAAGAAAATGCCCTAAAATATGATTACTATGAACTTAGGGAAGAAGCATATAAAGAAATTTTAAAAAATAACGTTGAAGAAGGAATTAAAAAATTTATCTGGTTTGTTGAAGGGATTTTGTCAGATGGGGATTATTACAATTTAAGTAGTGAGTTATCAACTATTGCCTCAATATTTGCAAAAATTGGGAGATGGGATATTGCTAAGAACTTTTTAAATATAAGTGCAGAGTGGATTTATAACGAGAATATTAAAAATGCTAAGCCAGAAGATATTTTAAAGAGTATCTTGACCATTGCATTTAGTGATAAGGAAAGAAAAGAAATTTTAAACAAAGAACCTAATTTAAAAAAGTTATTTGAAGATAAAGCATATTATTTCAATTTAGATTTCTTTAACTTTATGATGAGCTTTTTTATAGAAGCAGGGAATTGGGAGAGGTTTTTAGAGGTCTATGAAGAATTTAAAAATAAAATTAAGAACTATCAAATATCAAAAGAAGTAGCCAATAAAATTATTAAAGAAGTTGAAAAATACTTAAATAAAGAGTTAGCTACTGCTAATCTATTGAAAGGAGATTACGAAAAATGCTTTTACTATATAAAGTTGAATGATTATAATGATGTTGGCATTTTAATAACTGAAATTGCAGATAATTTAAAAAATGGTATCGTTAAAAAAGAAGAATGGCTAAATAAGTTAAATAAAATCTATAAAGATATTTTAAACCAACCACCACCAAAGACATATAAAGAAGCTTATCATAGTGATTTATGGGAAATATTGGATTATCATATTCTAAAAGAGTTTATTGAGAAGTTATATTAAATTAAACGTGATAGCATGAATGTTATTGATTTATTTTCTGGCTGTGGAGGATTTTCAAAAGGTTTTTTAGATGAAAACTTTAGAATTTTGGGAGCCATAGAGAACTTTAAGCCGGTTGTTAAAACTTATCTCTATAATATAAAAGCTCCCGTCTGGATGGATGATATAAAGAGGATTCCTCCGAAAGCGTTTGATGAATTTATAAAAAATGAGAAAGTTGATGTAATTATCGGCTCTCCTCCATGTGAGCCATTTACAAAGGCAAATAAACTAATTAAAGACAATCCCTTAGATAGATTGTATAAAGACAAAGTTGGTAGGTTAGTTTTGTATTATATTGACTATGTCAATTACTTTACACAAAAAAATGATGATTTAATATTTGTTATGGAAAATGTTCCACAAATTAAAGAAATTAAGGATGAATTAAAAAAGTTATTTGGAGATATAGGGCATAAGGTTTATTTCAATATATTAAGGGCAGAGGATTATGGAAATCCATCAAAAAGAGCGAGAATGTTTATTTCAAATATAAAATTAAAACCAAAAAAAGTTAATGAAATTGTTGTTGTAGAAGAGGCATTAAAAGATATTCCAAAAGACGCAAAAAATCATGAAATCAAAAAACTTTCTAAGGAAAAGGTAGAGATGATTTCAAAGTTGAAGTGGGGAGAGGCATTGTATAGATATAGAGGAAAGAAAAAGTTAATGTTTAATTGGTATAAGTTGCATCCTAAAAAATTAGCTCCAACTGTTAAAGGGAGGAGTAGGTTTATCCATCCTTATGAAGATCGACTATTAACTGTAAGGGAACAGGCAAGGTTAATGAGTTATCCTGATGATTTTGTATTCTTTGGGGGAAGAGATGTTCAATATAACCAAATTGGAGAGAGCGTTCCTCCGATATTAAGTAGTGTTATAGCAGGAGAGGTTAAAAAGAGATTATAGGAAGTGTTGAATTATTAGATAGTTATCTCTTCAAAAACTGGTTTTTCTTTTTTAACCTTTGCATATACTGATACATAGTTTTTTATGCCACTCCATTTTATTTTTTCTCCTAAAACTTCTTGAATTTGAAAGATTCCTGCTTCATTTGAGAGAATTACTTCAATGTGAATGGGTTTTTCATCTCCTTCTTTTATCTCTACTTTTTCAACCGAGGCCGCTGAAACAGAGTGTATATCATAACATTTTTTACAGATTGGAACTCTCGATCTGCCTTTTGTCATATCAGTTCCGTCTGCAACAGCTACTACTCCTGCTTCAATGGTTAGTCCCATTATCCCCTCGCTGTGAGAATAGATTGCATGTAAAATTTCGGTAGTTAGTTGATATGCCTTTTCTTCTTTGTAGTGTCTCTTTAAGATCTCTTCTATAATGCCTAATGCTAAATATGAAGAGTGCAAGTGATGAATATCCCTATGTATTGAATTTCCAATGTCGTGTAGGTATGCTCCTAATAGCGTTATTGTGAGTGAGTCATCAAAAGTTCCTTTGCAATCTCTCATAAAACTTGGTAAAATTCCTTTTTTGTATAGAATTTTTAGCATCTTTATTGCGTTATTTGCTACTATCTTAGCGTGGGTTTTTCCGTGGTCGTTGTATCCCAATCTCCCAACAGCCATTACATTAGACATTTTTAAAAGCGTATTGATTTTTTTATTTTCATCTATTTCTTCGTAAATTTTTTTTGGAATCCCTCTTAGTGATTCTAATTCTTCAAACTCCATGATTTTCCCACCTTAACAGCAAATCGTTTTAATTATGTTCTATTATATTAATTATTGTTTATATATGAATAACGTAAATAATTAGATCTTTCTAATTTTTTAGTTTTTTAATTAATCTTTTAAGTTTTTGTAATTAAAACTTACCATTAATTGTCGCTAAGAAACTCTGCTTAGCCAGAGAGGAATTCAGATGAAAACCTAACGGTTTTCATTACTCTCCTCGCTACGCTCGGAGAATAGG
>JAADDS010000033.1 GCA_013153845.1 Methanococci archaeon
ATAAAAAAGAATTAAAAGAAAAATATAAAGTTAAGTCAATTGCTATATTTGGTAGTTATGCAAGGGGAGAGCAAAAAGAAACATCAGATATTGACATCATGGTTGAGTTTTATGAACCAATTGGCTTAAAGATTGTTGATTTGAGGGATTATTGGACTTAAAATTTGAGATTTTATTAGATTATGATTTGGATGAGGATATAAACATAATTAGGGTTTTAATTGCCAATAAAATATCCACTGATAAAAAAATGGAGATTGAGGATAAATTAGAGGATATTATTGATTCAAGATTTGGAGATGTGTCATTTAACAACATAATAATAGTGGAAAGGGGACATTATGAGTTTTGACTGCAATGAATTTAAAAAAGTTGCCGATAAAATTCAAAATTTCAACTCTCTCCCAGATGAAAGTATAGAACAGCAATAGGGAGATATTACTACTTCATCTTTCTAAAAATTAGAGATATGATTTATAATATCGATGAAAGGGAAGAAATCAAAAAATACTACTTTTCTGGATTAATTCACAAATTTATTAGGTTGTATCTTTTTAATTTATCAAAAATAATAAACGATAGAAAATTGATAAGGGTAGCAAACAAATTGAAAAAACTCCACGACCTTAGGAAGAAATCAGATTATAACGTTGATATTAAAATAAACATTAACGATGTTGAAGATGCAAAGAAGTATGTTGAAGATATTTTATATCTGCTAAATACCGTTGAATTTCAAAATGTTAAAGGCTTTGAAAATATCCTAAAACACTTAAAAGAACGTGGAAAAGAAGAAGGAGATGAATATAAATACTTTCCAAGAGTTTAAGATTTTGATGAAATTTATTACCACAAAAATAACCATGGAACTACCCCAAACTTTTATTTCAGGTGAATAAAATGCCAATTCCAGAAATTCACGTGCATAGAGATATAGAAGATACTTTAAATAAATTAGGTTGGAAAGAATTGGATGGATATAAGGGGGAGGCATTTAGCAACCACATAATAAAACCAATATTAGAGGAGCAACTAAAAATTATAAACGACCACATAGAGGTCTATAAAGATGAATTTATTGAGAAGGCAATAAATAAACTAATGAATGAACCAAAACCAGAAGAGATTTTGGACTATATTAAAAATGGAATACTAATAACCTTAGATAAGGGAAGAAAAGGGCAAGTTTCTAATAGAGTTAAATTAATTGATTACAAAAATATTGAGAAAAATATTTTCAATTATGCCCATGAATTGAAATTTAAAGGAAATGACAACATCATTCCAGATTTTACCCTATTTATTAATGGAATCCCTATAATTATTATAGAGGCAAAAAGAGAATTTTCTGAAAAAGAAACCTATGAAGAAGCAATAAATCAAATAAATAGATATGAAAGAGAAGCTCCTAAACTATTCAACTATGTGCAGTTTGCCATTGCTTATGGAGATGAAAAACTTTATATTCCAACATATCCAAATGAAGAAAAAGAAGATAGATTTAAAAAGCCATACAAATGGAAAAATGAGAAAAAAGAGGAAGATATTTGGGATTTATTAAAAAGGGAGAGGGTTTTAGATATAATAAAGAACTTTATATTTTTTAGTAAAGACAGGGCTGGAAGAAAAACCAAAATTATCCCAAGATATATGCAATATTGGGCAGTAAAAAACGCCTATGAAAGAATAATCAACTACCTAAACAATAAAGATTATAAAAATAGGGGATTAGTTTGGCATTGGCAAGGTAGTGGAAAAACCTTCGAAATTTTGTATTTGGCGGAGTTATTTTATAATGAATTTAAAAACAAAGACCCTATTGTTTTTATAATGGTGGATAGGAGAGAGTTAGAAAATCAATTTAATGATGACATCATTGCCTTACAAAATGCAAATTTTAAAGATTGCTTCAAAAAAATTAACAGCGTTGAAGAACTTAAAGGAGTTTTAGAGAGGATAAAAGAGTCAGAAAATAATCCAAATATCTCAGAGAAGGGCGTTTATTTGGTTATGATGCACAAATTTGATAAAAATAAATTAAAGGACTTTATAGAGTCATTTGGCTCAATTGATAAAAAAGAAATTTTGATTTTGAGGGATGAGGCACATAGAACTGAATCAGGTAAATTTGCAACCCTAAGAAACAAGATTTTAAAAAACGCCATTGCTATTGGTTTTACTGGAACTCCCGTCCATAAAAAAGACATGAGCACATTTAAAGAATATGCCTATCCACAAGAAGGAGAGTTTTATTTAGATAGGTTTTTTATTGAAGAATCAATAAAAGAGGGCTTTACTTTGCCTTTAATCTGGAGAGTTGTTAAACCAGACGATATAAAAGATATTTCAGAGGAAGAAATAAAAAACATTATAGAAAAATTGTTTGTTGATGAAGAAGATGCTGATAACATTGTTGTATCTAAGAAAGAAATTGCCGAAAAAATAAAATTATCCGATTTATTAAAAAGTGAAAGCAGTATAAAAGAGGCATCAAAATACATAGCAGAGCATATTTTAGAAGACACTGAAAACTTTAAATTTAAGGCGATGGTTGTAGCTCAAGATAGAAAATCATGTATTTTGTTTAAAAGATATTTAGACAAATATCTTAAGGAGAAAATAAAAGATTATAATAATGATTGGACTCAGGTTGTTATTACCTATCTTCACAATGATGAGGTAGAGATTGAAAACTACAAAAAAATGGTTGAAGAGAAGTATGGCAAAAATATAGATGAATTAAATAAAGAATGGGCTGATAAATTTAAAACTTCAGATGAACCAAAAATTTTAATTGTCAATAGAAAATTATTAACCGGTTTTGATGCTCCAATATTAAAAACTATCTACATCCACCAATTTCTTAAAGATTATCTCTTACTTCAAGCATCTGCAAGGGCAAACAGACCAGCAAAAAATAAAAAATACGGGCTTATTGTTGATTTAACAGGAATATTGATTGAAAACTACAAAAAGGCAATTGAAACTTATAATCTATACAGAGATGAAGCAATAAATAAGGATATTTTAAACAACTTATTTGTTGAGACATCAAAAATCTGGGAGAGCTTTTTAACGAAATTAGATGAGTTTAAAGAGTTATTTAAGTTAATTGTAGGGATTGAGTTTGATGATTTCACTGCCAACCTAAAAAAACAGAAAGACCCAAAAGAATTTAAAAAAGCTATAAGTAAAATTATCCTAAGTGATAAATTTGATTATTTCTATGCAAAACTTAGAGAACTTATTCAATTATTTGAGGCAGTTGGGGCTTATGGAGAAAAGTTAAATTATTACGAAACCTATGAATGGCTAAAAATAATATCTGCTGGAATAAATAAGCAGATGAGACCTAAAAGTTATAAAATTCCTTACAATCAAATAAAAAAGGAAGTAATAAAATATTTAGAGTTTGATAACTATACAGACATTGCTTCAATCTTAATAAATCCACAACTATTAGAGAATTTAAAAAATAAAGATGAACTTAATGTAATAGTTGCAGATATGATTTATTATGCCTTAGATACACTTCAAAATAAAAGAGAACCAATATATAGGATTATATACAACAGGATAAATGAGCTAAAAAACGCATATATTGCAAAAACTAAAAAAAGCGAGCATGTAATTAACGAACTAATAAATTGCCTAAATGCATTAAAAACCTACGAAGAGGAAGAGAAAACCTTATCAAAATCAGAAAAGGCAATAAAAAATATACTGTTTTATTTAAAGAATGTAGAGAACTGCAATATTAAAAAACTTCCATTAACTGAAAAGACCTTAAAAAATTTGGAAGATAAAAAATTAATAAAACCAAGTGATTTTGATAAAATTAAAAGATTTTTATTTGTTGATTTGAAAAATGCCATTAAAGAAACTGAAAAAAGGAGAAAGGTCTCAAATAAAATAGTTGAAGAAATTATTAAACCAATTTTTATTTAATGTGATAAAATGAAAGATAGAAAAATGTTAAACGAAATATTGAACAATACAATAAATGAATTAAACCTAACTGACAAAAAAGCAGACATAAAAATCAAAATAAAGCCACTTAAAAGAAAAATTGCCTCTATCTCATTGATCAATAAGACAATTTATATAAATAAAAATATACTGCCTTATTTAAGTGATGAAGAAATAAGGTTTATTTTGGCTCATGAGCTTCTACATCTAAAATATGGAAAATATCATATAAACGAATTTGAAGAAGAACTTTTATTTTTATTTCCAAATAAAGAAGCAATTTTAATAAAGCTTATAAACAAACTGCATCAGAAAAATACATGGAAATCATAAGTGTTGTATGTGATAATAAAGAAGAGTATAAAATGAGGCAGAGAATAGATTGCATGTTCAGAAGGGAGTGTTTAAGTTTATATTTGACAAGGGAATAGATTAAAAATAAAAAAATTTATCCTATCAAGTGGATTTTATTTTTTGTTTTTAATTACTTCTTACAAGTACTTGTTTATCATATTCTACATACACAGTTAACCGTGGAAGTTTGTTTGTAAGTAGCGTATTACTATTGTCGAGGTAGAAGTAATAATATCCTGTTTCAGTAGGACGGAAACTGAATGAGTAAGATCTGACTTTTTCCCCACTATCTACATACGTAACTCCATCAGGGCCTATTACGTAAAATCTTACACCAGCAGTACCTTCTGCGGTTTCTCTCATTGTTCCATATACTACATAGTTTTCTTTATCAGAAGGATCTAAGTAAATTGGAATTTTTACATAATATCCTGCAGATACAGGATAAATTTTATCAAGTAGCAGTTTTTTAAAATGTTTAGTTACATAGGTGTATTTTGGTTGAGTATTTTGATCTGATTGTGAGTTAGTAATTGAAGATGTCGTGTCAGTACATCCAGTAAACGCAACAGACATCACCAAGATTGGAACTATGGCTAATAGATATGTGCCCTTTTTTACCATTTTTTCACCTTGTTAATATATAATAATGCACAATAAATACATAACTTGGAATATTTAAAAAATTTACTAATTTGTTTTTTTTTGCCACAAATTTCCACAACCAAAGAGATTTAAAAAAATAAAGTTTTATATGTATCATTTTTTGGTCTTATGTTAACCTATGCAAAAACCTACGCAAAAAGAAATTATTTAAGGAGATAAAAAAGTTATAAATGGGGATTTTTTAGTGTATTGGTGGTGAGTATGGTATCTACTGAAAAAATAGCTGTATTGTTGTGTGTGGGGGCAATATTGGTTATTGGGTCGCTGTTTTACCACTACTTAATAGATACTTATCTTTCATTTCAGAATCAGATAAATACCACAGTCGCGACCCATTTAGCAACAATACATTAAAGTAGTTAATGTAGTTAATAGTTAATGTATTTAAAAAGTAGTTAATTTTATCGGCATTAAACTATAATTTCAATATTTTATAATTTTATTTTATATCTCTATTTTGCTTTTATTTATTATTTATTCAAATTCTATTGTTGCAGGTGGTTTATCTGTTATATCAAACACTACTCTTGACACATTAGGGATTTCTGAGGTTATTCTTTTACTTATTCTTTTTAAAAGATCAAATGGAATTTCTGGAACATGAGCAGTCATTGCATCTATTGATTTAATCATTCGAAGAGCAACTATCCAGTTATAGTCCCTCTCATCTCCTTTTACTCCTGTCGCTTTACAATCCAAAACAGCAGCGAAATACTGCCATAGATCTCTATCAATCCCTGCTTTTTTTACTTCTTCTTCAACTATTGCATTCGCTTCCCTGCAAATGTTCAATTTTTCCTCTGTTATCTCCCCTAATATCCTTACTGCTAATCCAGGCCCTGGAAACGGCTGTCTGTGGACTATACTGTCAGGAAGCCCTAACTCTTTCGCTAATATTCTAACCTCATCTTTATATAACTCTCTCAATGGCTCTACAACTTCAAGAACCATTCCATGTGGTAAAGCAACATTATGGTGGCTTTTTATATTTCCTCTGGTTTCAATCCAGTCGGGAGCAATGGTTCCTTGGACTAAGACCTCTGCTTTTATTTTTTCTGCAATCTCTTCAAATACATCTATAAAGAGTTTTCCAATTATCTTCCTTTTTTCTTCTGGATCTTTTACTCCTTTTAAAGCATTTAAAAATCTATCTTTTGCGTCTACAATTATCAAATTCATTCCTAATTTCTCCTTAAATGTTTTTTCTACTTCTTCTTTTTCTCCCTTTCTCATAAGCCCAGTATCTACAAAAACAGCAGTTAACTTGTCTCCAATGGCCTTATGTGTTAAAACCGCAGCAACTGAACTATCAACCCCACCGCTTAAAGCAATTATTGCCTTTCTGTCTCCAATTTGCTCTTTGATCTCTTTTACAGATTCTTCAATAAACGCTTTTGGATCAAACACTGAAAATCACCCTCCATTGTTAGTAAGTATGTTAATTTATTGTTTAAAAAATGATTTATTCGTTATCTGCATCTACTTCTTCCTCGGCAGTTTCGCTCATATTTTCATTATCCTCATGTATTAAAAAATTTTTCTTACAATTGTTTAGGTGTTTAAAAGCGTTTTCTTCAAGTTTTTTAGCTAAGTTTTTAGGAACACCTTCCATATTATTTGAAAGATAACTGGCAACACAGGCAGATAATAGTAAAATCGCGGCTTTTTGTTCACTTTTAAGTCGATGTATGTGATGAGGCCTTATATCTAATGTTTCGTAGATTTCGAGCAATTTATTGCATTCGTTTGTTATGTTTTCTATATCGTTGTCTATGATTTCTTTTACAACATAGACAAAAAATTGATGAAGTTTCATTAATTGCTCTTTGTGCATGGTATCACTTTAAATATACAGCAGAGAATAAACATTGATAATCACAATAAATTACTATTAAAATTTGAAGTTGGAATATATATAGTTTTTTACGAATTAAATAATTTTATTAAGCTATTTAAAAGATATTGACTAATTTATTTTTAGAAATATTTATTTACAGAAACTCATATGAAAAGCTCTGAAAAACGCTAAGTTAATTTATTTAATTTATGTATCATTATTTTATTTATGGCATTATATCAAAAATCAAAAAATCAATATAAAATAAAACCAAATAAATTAAAAAGGGGTTTAATCAAATTTAATAACATCGTTATAGGTGGTTGACATGCTTAGAGAAATAATAAAAAATTTAGAACCTATTGTTGTGGAAAAAGCCAGCAGAAGGTTTGGAATCACAAAAATATTAAAGAAATATGATGGTAAGCCCGTTTATATTAAAGATGTTGATGGATTTGAAGTCATAGGAAACTTGTGTAGTAGAGACACGCTCTCTAAGATATTTAACGTAGATAAGAAAGAATTTATATTTTTTATGCTTAAAGCAATGGAAAATGAAAAAAATGCTAAACTTAACATAAATAATAATCTAAAAAATAAATATAACGTATTACCACCAGAGAAACTTAACGATTTTCCAATTCCAATTTACTATGAAAAAGATGCAGGGGCCTATATAACAAGCGGAGTAGTTGTTGCCTATGATGAAGATTTTGGATATAACCTCTCTATTCATAGGATTTTGGTTAAAGAGGATCATTTAGTTATAAGAATGGTTGAACAGAGGCATTTACACTTTTTATATAACAAGGCATTAAAGGAAAAGGGCTATTTAGATATTGCAATAGTAATGGGTGTTCATCCTGCTGTTTTATTAGCAGGAGCTACTTCAGGAGATATAACATTTAATGAGTTAAAATTTGCTTCTGCATTATTGGGGGGAGAAATGGATGTATTTGAGTTAGATAATGGACTGTTGGTGCCTGAGGCGGAGGTAATTATACAGGGAAAAATTTTAAGAGAGATGGATGATGAGGGGCCTTTTGTAGACATAACTGGAACGTATGATATTGTTAGAAAACAGCCAATTATTAGAGTGGAAAAGATCTACTCAAAAG
Organism: Methanococci archaeon; assembly: GCA_013153845.1. Classification (GTDB taxonomy): domain Archaea; phylum AGJL01; class Methanococci; order Methanococcales; family Methanocaldococcaceae; genus Methanocaldococcus. The sequence goes on from JAADDS010000033.1 coordinate 7,945, forward strand.
AAAAACCAATAATTCACGCTTTATTACCTGGGGGGGTAGAACATAAGACACTTATGGGAATGCCTCAAGAGCCGAGAATTTTAAAAGGCGTTAGGAATACAATCCCAACTGTAAAAAATGTTATTTTGACAGAAGGGGGGTGTTGTTGGCTCCATGCAGTTATACAGATAGAAAAAAGAACAGAAGGAGATGGAAAAAACGCGATATTAGCTGCTTTTGCTTCCCATCCAAGTTTAAAACACGTAGTTGTTGTTGATGACGATATAAATATATTTGATATAAATGATGTTGAGTATGCAATAGCCACAAGAGTTCAGGGAGATAAGGATATAATAGTGATCCCTGGGGCTAAGGGTTCTTCTTTAGACCCGTCAAGTGATTTAAGAAATAAACTAACTGCAAAAGTTGGGATAGATGCTACTATGAGTTTAATTAAAGGGAGGGAACATTTTGAAAGGGCAAAAATACCTGAAGAGTAATATTATTATTTTATTTTTATTATTTATTATTGAAATCCACATAATAAGTATAACAAATATATAACAAATAGTAATTAAATATAAGGATAAAGAAATGTAAAATTAAATGTAAAATAAAAGTAATGTAGATAGAAAAAACAATAAGAAGGAGTTAAATAAATCCCTAACGTGTAGAGGATAAAATAACGTCCAATAAAAAATAACTAAAAAATAATATCAGTTTAATTAAATTTCATAATCTTATAATTAACTTAGTTAATTAACTTATTAACTTAACCCCACTACATTAAAAAGGTGTATGTATGCTAATATTTGGCACTGCGGGAGTTCCTTTAACAGCGAAGGATGAATTTAAGGCAGTAAATGTCCTAAAAAGTTTAAATTTGGGAGCTATGGAACTTGAATTTGTGAAAGGAGTATATATGAAAGAGGACTATGCAAAAAAACTAAAAGAATATGGTAATGGAATAATATTCTCTGCTCACGCTCCACACTATATAAATTTAAATGCAAAAGAAGAGGAGAAAGTTGAAAATAGTATAAAAAGGATTATAAAAACAGCAAAAGTGCTCCATAACTGCGGAAGAAACCTTGTGTTTCATCCCGGCTACTACCTAAAAAACAATAAAGAGGAGACATTCAACAAGATAAAGTCAAATACTCAAAGGATCTTAGAAAAAATAAATGAATTAAATTTAAACGTTTTATTAAGGCCTGAAACAACAGGAAGAACATCACAATTTGGAGATATTGACGAAACAATCGCTCTCTGCTCTGAACTTGAAATACTGCCCTGTATTGATTTTTCACACATATATGCAAGAAGTAAGGGAAAAATTAATGACTATAATTCATTTTGCAAGATCCTTCAAAAATTAGAAGATAATTTAGGAAAGGAGGCAATAAAAGACATGCATATTCATCTTTCTGGAATAGAATACGGAAAAGGTGGAGAAAGGAGACATCTCCCCTTAGATGAATCAAACTTCAATTATAGGGATGTGTTAAAAGCATTGAAAGATTTTGATGCTTCGGGAACTGTTATCTGTGAAAGTCCCCTGTTAGAATACGACGCTGTAAAACTTTTAAAGACATACTTGGAGTTGCAATAAACTTCTTATTAAATTATAGATTGAATTATAAAATATTATTTAATCATAGATCAAAATATAGCCCTTAAAGTTAAAAATTAATCTTAAATTTTAAAGTAAATTTAGAATAAAATTCATAAAGGGATAGCATGTTCAACATACGAAAGATAATAACGATTTCTGATTATATAACCATGTTAAATATCATCTCCGGGTTATTAGCAATTTTTTTTAGCATGTTTTCTTTAATCTATCTTTCAGTGATATTTGATGCATTAGACGGATATGTTGCGAGAAAAACAGGGACTGTTTCTGAATTCGGTGCAGAACTTGATAGTATTTCGGATATTGTAAGTTTCGGTGTTGCTCCATCTTATCTTTTATATACTCACTATGATTCAAATTTTGTTCTTGTTTCAGCCATAATATTCTGTTTATGTGGTGCACTACGCTTGGCAAGATTCGGAATACTAAATGTTGAGGGATTTGTTGGCCTTCCGATTCCTGCAGGGGCTATTTTACTTGTAGGTTTCTGTCAGATAATAAACAACAGTTATATGGATGCAATAATTGCAATATTAGTGGGATTATTAATGATAAGCGATATAAGGTATAAAAAAATGAGAAATAAAATCATTCTTTGCATATTTGCGATTTCTTTGATACTGGCAATCTTTGGAATCCCATATTTTGCTTTACTCCTTTGTCTTATCTATTGTATGGGGGGCATAATTACATATTTAAAACAATCTCATTAAAATACCTTCTAAATTTAAATTTGAAATAACATAAAACTGAAAATAATAAAAAATGATAAAAATAAAAACTACAAGTTGAGAACATTTAGGTGTGTAGAAAATATAATAAACTGACTCATTAAAATATCCACAAAAGAAGGTATTTAAATAGTAAGAGGACATAACATTTATTATTGTCCTCAACCTGTTTAACATCATTAAATACCTTACGTATATTTAAATATTTAAGTTTAACTTATTTTGTTATTTCAACTTATTATTATTTTTGGTGAGATCTATGAATCTTGAAGAGAGAAAAAAGTTGGAAACAAAGACAATAGATGAGCTAAACTTAGTTGGAAAAAAGGTTTGCGTTGATACATGCGTTGTTATCGATGGTAGAATAACAGAGTTAATTGAAAAAGAAAAATTAAAAGATGCTACAATAATTATTCCTGAAGCAGTTGTTTCTGAATTGGAATATCAAGCAAATAGAGGAAGAGAGATAGGATATAAAGGAATAGAAGAGCTTAGAAAATTAATAGAAAAAGCAAAGGAGCATAATATTAAAATTGAATACTTCGGGGAGAGACCTACAAGAGAAGAGATATTTTTAGCAAAGAGTGGAGAAATTGATGCTATGATTAGAAAAGTAGCTAAAGAGACAAACTCTATACTATTAACAAGCGATTGGATTCAATACAACTTAGCAAAAGCACAAGGTATTGAAGCATATTTCTTAGAAACAACAGAGGAGAAAGTTGAACTCGTGTTAGATAAATACTTTGATAAAGAAACAATGTCCGTGCATTTAAAAGAGGGCTGTTTACCTTATGCTAAAAAAGGTAAGCCCGGAGAGGTTAAACTTGTTCCAATTGGAGATAAAGAACTAACAAAAGAAGAGATGGAAGATATAATTGACAATATTATAAAGTATGCAGAGCAAAACAATGGATTCTTCGAAATTCAGAGAGAAGGAGCAACAGTTATTCAATTAGGAAATATTAGAATTTCAATTGCAAGACCGCCATTTTCTGAGGCATTAGAGGTTACAGCGGTTAGACCAATAGTTAAGGCATCATTAGAGGATTATAAGCTTTCAGATAAGTTGATGGAGCGACTAAAAGAGAGAGCAGAAGGAATCTTCGTTTCTGGTCCTCCTGGCTCGGGAAAGTCGACATTTGTAACCGCTTTGGCGGAGTTCTATAAGAGTCAGGATAAAATAGTTAAAACCATGGAAAGCCCAAGAGATCTGCAAGTTAGTAAGGAAATAACTCAGTATGCTCCATTAGAGGGAGATATGGAAAAGACATGCGATATTCTATTATTGGTTAGACCTGATTATACAATATACGATGAGGTTAGAAAGACGAGGGACTTTGAGATATTTGCAGATATGCGACTTGCAGGAGTTGGAATGGTTGGAGTTGTTCATGCCTCAAAGCCGATAGATGCTATACAGAGATTGATTGGAAGAGTTGAGTTAGGAGTTATCCCTCAAGTTGTTGATACTGTAATCTTTATAAAGGATGGAAAGATTCAGAAGGTTTATGAAATAAACTTTACTGTAAAAGTGCCTTATGGAATGGTTGAGGAGGACTTAGCAAGACCGGTTATTGAAGTTAAGGATTTTGAGACAGGAGATGTTGAGTATGAGATCTACACTTATGGAGAGCAAGTTGTTGTTATGCCAATTAAAGAGCAAGATAATAAAAAAGCCCCAATATATGGATATGCTGAAGAGAAGTTGGAAGAGATACTGAAAAAACTTCTCCCAAGAAAGGCAAAGCCAATGGTAAAGGTTACTGGAGATAACTCAATTGATCTAATTGTTCCAGAGAAATATGTTGGAACTATTATAGGTAAAGGAGGAAAAGAGATTTCAAAATTGGAAGATATGCTTGGATTAAAGATTTCAGTTAAAGAGAAGGAGAGAGAGGAGGAAAAGGACTTAGAAAATATTTATAGAAAGTATGAATTTGTGAATGAGCTTGAATCAACACGAATCTATGAGACAGATAAGTATGTAATTGTGGATGTTGGAGAGGACTTTGCAGGAGAAAATATAAAAATTTATATAGATGGGAAGTTATTAACAACCGTAACTGTAAGAAATGATGGAACCGTTAGAATAAACAAAAGAACAAAAATTGGAAAAGAGATTTTAGATGCAATTGATGAAGGAAAAGACATATACGTTGATGTGCAATAAATCAGGGTATAATATCTAAAATCATCTTTAATTCTATTTTTTATTATTTTATTTTCTTTTATTTTAGAAATTATTTTAAATTTTAAATTTATTAAATTTTAAGTTTATATTATTATTTTACAAAACTACAAAAACATAGATACCAAAATTCCAAAGATTCCGCAGATAATACCTACAATCCATATTATTAAAACTAATTCTGGCTCTTTTATAGGTTTGTATTTTAGAATAAAACGTGGGAGGGATAAATATCCTCCAGCATAGTATAATCGTCCATCTTCTCCTAACGTTGTAGGTTTATGCTCATCTCTACTCATAACTCCTGCACTATAATATTTTAAAGATGCATCAAGCAAATAGGGAAGCATTATTACAATAAAGGGCACAACTTCATTAGAAACAATAGCTATCGTAGATAAAAATGCACCAATTGGCAATGTTCCAACATCTCCAGGAAATACTTTTGCAGGATACTTATTAAAGACAAGTAAACCGAGATATGAACAAGAAAATATCAAACATAACATCCCCTCTAAAATATGTCCTTTTAAAAACAATATCAATGAAAAAAATATTGATGATATAACACCCATCCCTATCTCTAAACCATTAAATCCTGCTAACATATTAGTTAAGTTAGAGAAAATCGTTATTCCAACTGCAATACCAATAATATAAGATAAAGAGTTTATTTCCCCATATTCGTAAAATACTCCACCTACAAAAAGTCCGGATATAAATAGGAGCATTAATTTCTCTTTTGGAGAGAGTTTTGCAATATCATCAATTATTCCAATAATTCCAGAAGATATTATGGGTGTTAAAAATATAGGTGCTAAAAAAGGGATAAGTAAGGAGTTTGTAAAAAGAGGAGACAATCCCCCCATTTCCGGAACTTTAATTTTGTCTTTTTTATGCAGATCAAATCCATATTTAAAATTTATCATCTTTTTAATTAGAAAATAACTAAAAGATAATGAAAATACAAATGATATAACTGCTATGACACCTGAAATTGCGATCAACATCATAGTCCCTACCCAAAACTGTGAATCATTTTATTTCTCCTTTTATTGCACTATTTATTGTTTACTATCTTTTTATTAAGTTAACTGATCATAATACAAAAAACTTTCCAATTAAAATATGTGGCTTTTTAATTATATTAAAAATTAAAAATAGAACAAATGTGGAATTTTTATCACATATGTGCCGATTTTAATAAAAAAATCATTAAAAAAACATTTGAGGACATCCGATTTCCATCACGAAATTATTTTAATCATCCAAAAGAGCTTCTGTGAGAGTTGTA
>JAADDS010000051.1 GCA_013153845.1 Methanococci archaeon
TAATTATATATAAATGCATGTTAACATTAGGTGATGTTATGGACAATGATGAGATAATAAAAACGCTCTCAGCTGAGTTATTAAAAGGGGCTAGAATGCTATCAACCCATTGTTCAAAATGTGGATCTCCACTATTAGAAAAAAACGGTAAAATTTACTGCCCAATATGTGAAAAATCAGTAAATACTAAAAAATATAAAAAAGAAAGCAAAAATGAAGAAAATCTTTACTTTAAAGATGAGTTGGACTTGGATATGATAATTACATCCAAAATATCCTATTTATCTAAAAAGTTAGAGAAGGAAGAGGAAGTTATCAGAATAAAAGAAATAGCAGAAGCTTTATCTGCTTTAATTAAAATAAAAGAAAAACTCTCAAATTCAAAAAATTAATGGCCAGTTCATTTTTTATTTTTATTTTTCATTTTTTTAGGTTTTCTCGTCTATTTTTATTTCTGAGATGGTTATAGTTAAAACATCATTTGGAGATGCGGTTAAATCACTGTTTACTATTAAATTATAAGTATTTTTAAGATTCGTGATTTCTTCTAACAATATTATCGAGGAATCGTTTTTAAATATTACATTTCCACCATCTACATTGAGGAGATTTATTTTTTCGGTTTTTGAGTTTATAGCAATATAGTAAACTCCTCTTTCTGGGAATGATATAGAGATTGGAAGAATATTCCTTCCTTTTTTAAGTTCTTTAAGACCAAATTTTGCATAAATTGTAATACGAGGGAGGTCTTTTGTTTCATCTGCTTTATTTCCTTCGTTATTTTCATTATTTTCACTGTTTTTATTGTCATTTTTATTAACCTCAATACATCCATCTTTTAAAGCATCTACTTCTGAAAAGTTCCCTTCATCCCCACTATTATTGAATCCACAATCATTTTGAGAAATATTACTTAAATTAGCTGTGTGAGGTGTTAGATCTCCTTTATCCCCATTATGAAACGTTTCAAAGATAAGTAATCCCGCTCCAAATAGCAAAACAATTAATAATATAACGACTAACATGCTCTTATTGTTTATATGATTTATTATATTATAATTTATATAATTTAAATATGTTCGGCTTAAATTGTTATTAGAGGTATTTTTCCCAGTGTTTAAAGTTAGATCGGTTTTTTTATCTACTGATGTTGATGATAATCCAACTTTGACAAGACCCTCATCTATTAACTCATCTTTAAAACATGATACAAAAAGGGGTATTTTGTCGTTTAAGTTTAATTGTTCCTTTATTTCTTCTTTTATTTCGTTAAGTTTGTCTTTATTTTGGATAATCATGTTTATTAATTTAATAATCCTATACTTAAACGGCTCAGCTATGAGTTTTCCATTTTTATTCTTAAATTTAAATAATTTTCCATTCAATTTATTACTGCAAGCAATTACACTTCTCGGATTTTTAACTTCTTTGAATTTTATTGATGATTTCCAATTAAATAATGAAAATTTCTCCGATAATTCAAAAGGGCAGAATAACCTATACTCATCATCAATAACAAAAATCGGAGAATTACCAATAGAGAATAGCATTAATAATCCATTTCTAAATACACCCCCAGAGATTGAGAGATTGACTTTCTCCTTATCAATGTTTTTATGATTAATGAATTTCTCAACAGCCCCAACTGCATCATGTATTCCAACTTCGATTAAATTTTTTAGATTTGTAATATATCTGTTGTTATATACTGATTTACAAAACTCTCTTGACACTATTTCAGCAACACTAAAAGAACTATCCTCTGTCTCATCACATATAACAAAAACAAGAAAATTCTCTTCACTATCTAAAATATAGTGTGAGTGTTCACTATAATTGCTGTCTATTAAGTATCCGCTGGAAATAGAGAGGGCAATCATAAAACCCACCAAGATCTGCTTAATTTGAAATTAAAAATTATCGTCAATTTATTAAGTATTTATTAATTGTTGCTAATATATTATATTATCCCAAGTTAATATTTTTGTATGGGGTATTAATATCTTTATCCTTTAATAATTAGTTTTATCTGATTTATTTTATTTGGTATAGTTTTTTATCATATTTATTTTTATTGTTATCTACAAAAGTTTTAATCATCTCTAAGAACAAAAAAACAAAAATAAATAAAAAATAAAAATAAAGAGGAATAAATAAAATGAACAAATCCCACAATGGTGAAAGTATGATAATAAAACTCAATGGATACGGTTATAGTTCAAATTCTTATTTATTAATTGGAAAAAAGACAATTTTAATCGACCCTGGGGCTAACCATCTAATCTTAGAGAATCTAAAAAAGAATGGAATAAAAAATATTGATTTTGTAATAAACACACACTGTCATTTTGATCATTCAGCAGCAGATCATTTAATCGAAGAAGAATTTAATTGCCCTACAATCATAGAGGATAAAGAAGTCAAACATCTCAAAAGTGGAGACGAAGTTACTGTTTCATCATTATTCGGAGCAAAACTCATCCCTCCAAAAGAAATAATTCCTTTATCGGAGATGGAAGATGAACTAAAAAATTATGGTTTAGAGATTTTAAGAACGCCTGGGCACACTTATGGCTCTATATCCATAATCTATGAAGATGGTTTAATAACTGGAGACACGCTATTTGCTTATGGTGTCGGACGATGGGATCTACCAACTGGAAATTTAATAGATTTAAGAAGATCAATATCATTGTTAGAGAACGTTGCCAATGAAAGAAATATAAATAAAATATACCCCGGACATGGAGAGATCGGAGATAAGATGGCCTTTAATTACGCAAAGTTGTTTTTATAACGTTTTTATAAATTTGTTCTATAAATTTTAATGAACGGGCTTATATTTTAACATCGAAAAGTCGAAAATTAAGTGATAAGATGATAGTAATAATTCCAGTATCTCCAATAAACTCTTTAAAAACAAGATTATCTGAGTTTTTAAGTGAAGAGGAGAGGAAATATCTTCTATTAAATATGTTGAGGGATATTAAATCAGCTTTAACCAACCTTGATACAGTGGTTGTAAGTAGGGACGAAGAGATCTTGAATTTTGCAAAAAAAGAATTAAACGCAAAGACAGTAAAAGAAAAGGGAAAGGGATTAAACAATGCAATAAAACAGGCCTTTAAGGAAATCAGCGAAGAGGAAGTATTAATAATTCCCGCCGATATTCCTTTAATAAAAAAACATCATATTAAAGATATTATCAATCTTTCAAATCATTATGATATGATAATCGCTCCATCAAGAGGAGGAGGAACAAATTTATTATATTTAAAGTCAAAAAACTCAATAGATCTGAAATATGAAGGATTTAGTTTTTTAAAGCATCTGAAAGAAGCGGAAAATAAAAATTTGAAATATCACATATATGATTCCTTTCTGGTCTCTGTGGACATAAACACCCCAGAAGACCTCGGAGAGATATTCATTCACGGAGAAAAAACCCATACAAAGCAGTACTTAAAAAGTTTAGGAATCTATGTTGAGCCAAAGCACTCATCTGCCGGAAGATTTGTAGTCAAAAGGAGGGGTTGATGATGAGATACTTAACACTTTGTAGTATAGAAAATGCAAAAAATATTGTAAAAGAATTTTTAGGCATGTTAAAAGATGTTGAAGAAGTAGATCTCTTTAATGCCGTTGGAAGAACACTTGCAGAAGATATAATTTCAAATATAGATGTTCCTCCCTATGATCGAGCGAAAATGGATGGTTATGCAGTTAAAGCAGAAGATACCTATGAGGCAGAGGAAGATAATCCTGTTGAGCTGAAAATTATTGGGTCTATAAGAGCAGGAGAATTAAAAGATTTAAAAATAAATAGTGGAGAATGTGTAGAAATAGCCACAGGAGCAGTGATTCCAAAAGGAGCTAATGCCGTGGTTATGGTAGAATATACAGAGAAAGAAAATGGAAAAGTGAAGATATACAAAGCAGTGCCTCCAATGGAAAATATACAATTTGCTGGATCAGATATAATGGCAGGAGAACTTATTCTAAGAAAAAACACCCCTTTAACTCCGAGAGATATTGGGGTCTTATCAGCCATTGGTAGGAAAAAAATCAAGGTCTACAAAAAACTGAAATTTGGAATAATATCGACAGGCAACGAACTTGCAACTCCTGAAGAAAAATTGAAATTTGGGCAGATATACGATATAAATTCATACACACTTGCCTCTTATATAAAAACTCTTGGCTATGATTTTGAGTTTTTTGGAATAGCGAGGGATGATAAAGAAGATCTCAAAGAAAAAATCAGAAAGGCATTAAAATGTGATATTATCTTATTAAGTGGGGGAACATCAGCAGGGGTTGGAGATCTAACTGAAACAGCAATAAAAGAACTTGGAGGGGAAATATTAGTCCACGGTATAAAAATAAAGCCGGGAAAACCCACCATAATTGGAAGAATTGGACAAAAATTGATAGTAGGGCTTCCCGGTTATCCGACATCATGCCTAACAATATTTGATGTGTTATTTGGAAATGAAAAAAATATCATAAAAGCAAAATTCCCACAGAGATATATTTCAGCGAGAGGAAGAACAGAATATCTTCCAGTGATATTGGTTAAACATGAAGATGGATTTTCTGCCTACCCAATAACAAAGGGAAGCGGAGCAATAACCTCTTTATCAGAGGCGGATGGATATATTATCATAGATGAAAATAAAGAGATATTAGAAGATGAAGAAGTTAATGTGCATGTTTTTGGTGATGTTAAAATAGGATTAAATATTATCGGAAGCCACTGTGTAGGAGTTGATATTATTATAAAAGAGGGAGGTTTATTTGCAAAAACTATAAATGTCGGTTCTTTAGGGGGTTTAATTTCTATAAAAAGAGGGGAGGCAGATATTGCAGGAACTCATCTTTTAGACGAGAAAACTGGAACATACAACATTCCATTTTTAGAAAAGTATAAAGTTAAGAACGCAGTGTTAATTAGGGGATATATAAGAGAGCAGGGATTTATTTTCAGAAAAGAACTTGGATTTAAGACGGTTGAAGATATACTAGAAAACATATATAATTTAGAATTTATAAATAGGAATAGAGGATCAGGGACAAGAATACTGTTTGACAAATTTTTGAAAGATTATAAATTATCTCCAAACAAAATAAAAGGATATGAAATAGAAGCAAAGACACACTCAGCAGTTGCAACTGCAATAGTAATGAAAAAGGCAGATATTGGCTTAGGGATTAAAACAGTAGCAGATCAATATGGATTAGGATTTATTCCATTGGCAGATGAATACTACGATTTTTTGATTAGAAAAGACAGATTTAATGATGAAGATGTCCAAACATTCATTAAAACTCTAAAAATTGTAAAACTACCATTCAAAAAGCCGAAAGATTGTGGAGAGATTATTTGGGAAGGTTAACATATTTAATCGAAAATAATCAAAATAGGGTAAAAATTAAAAAATAAAATAAAAATTAAAATATAGAAGAAAATAATTAAATATAAAATAATCATTGAATAAGTTATCTCAACATTTATACTTTTTTACATCTTTAAATCTTTTGACAACAAAAAATTTTAATGTGATTACTATGAAAGAAAAAAAACCAAAAATCGATGCATTAATCGACTGCACGTATAAAACAGAAGAAAATAGAGCGATTATCTACCTCTATCTTTTAGAAAATATTTTAAAAGATAGGAACTTCTCCCCCTATTTTTACGTAGAAACGTTAAAAGATAAGGTAGAACAGGAGGATATAGAGGAGATAAAGAACTTTTTATTAAAAGAGGATCTATTAAAATTTGTTGAAGATTTGAAAATTGTTAACAAAACAATATTAAGGAAAGAGAAGGAGGTTATTAAGATTACAGCCACACACCCTCAAAGAGTGCCAAAACTAAGAAAAATTAAAGAATGTAATGTCGTTAAAGAGATCTATGAACACGACATTCCATTTGCAAAGAGATACTTAATAGACAGCGATATAGTTCCAATGACCTACTGGGATTTTGAAAACAGAAAACAAGTTAGCATAGATATTCCAAAATTAAAAACAGTTTCCTTTGATATGGAAGTTTATAATAGAGATACAGAACCAGATCCTGAAAAAGATCCAATTTTAATGGCAAGTTTTTGGGACGATAATGGAGGGAAAGTAATAACCTATAAACACTTTGATCATCCAAACATAGAAGTTGTAAATAGTGAAAAAGAACTGATCAAAAAAATCGTAGAGATGTTAAGGCAGTATGATGTCATATTCACCTATAACGGAGATAACTTCGACTTTCCTTACTTAAAAGCAAGAGCAAAAATTTACGGAATAGATATAAAATTAGGAAGAGAAGGAGAAGAATTAAAGATAAAAAGAGGAGGGATGGAGTTTAGAAGCTACATTCCCGGGAGAGTGCATATAGATCTATACCCAATATCAAGAAGATTACTAAAACTGACAAAATATACGTTGGAAGATGTTGTTTATAATCTATTTGGAATTGAAAAATTAAAAATTCCGCATACAAAGATCGTAGATTACTGGGCAAATAATGATGAGATTTTAATAGAGTATTCATTACAAGATGCAAAATACACACACAAAATTGGAAAATACTTCTTTCCATTGGAAGTAATGTTCTCAAGAATTGTTAATCAGACACCTTTTGAAATTACAAGAATGAGTTCTGGACAGATGGTTGAATACTTGCTAATGAAAAACGCCTTCAAAGAAAACATGATAGTTCCAAACAAACCAGATGAAAAAGAATACAGAAAAAGATTGCTAACAAGTTATGAAGGGGGTTATGTCAAAGAACCAGAAAAGGGAATGTTTGAAGATATAATAAGCATGGACTTTCGATGTCATCCGAAGGGAACGAAAGTTATTGTAAAGAATAACGGCTTAACAGATATTGAAAACGTAAAAGTGGGGGACTATGTTTTAGGAATAGATGGCTGGCAGAAAGTAAAAAGGGTTTGGAAATATCCATATAATGGCTTTTTAGTAAATGTAAATGGGTTAAAATCTACACCTAATCACAAGATCCCTGTAATAAAAAAAGAAAATGGGAAAGATAGAGTAATTGATGTAAGTAGTATTTACCTTTTAAAGTTAAAAATAAACTTAAAAAATTGTAAGATATTTAAAATTAGAAATTTTGAGACAATTGGAACGTTTAAGAGAGTATTTAAAGAGCATATCAAAATAAAAGAAATGGAAGAACTGTTAAAAAGGTTCGTGTATGTTGATCCAAATGAAGGACTTGTAATTAAAGTTAAAAATGAAAAGGAGGATAGATTTAAGACAGTTATATCTATTCTCAAAGAACTAAACATACCCTACAAACATATAGATGAAAAAACGATAAAAATCGACTCGATAGATGGACTTCTAAAATATATAGCAACAATAGGATTCAACGATAGAAATAAAGAAAAAATACAAAAAATAATAAAAGAAAAGAGCTTTCTTGAATTTAAAGAATTAGAGGACATAAAAATCTCAATTGAAGAATATAAAGGATATGTTTATGATCTAACTCTTGAAGGGAGACCTTATTACTTCGCAAATGGAATTTTAACGCATAACTCTCTTTATCCTTCCATAATTATTGCCTACAACATCAGTCCAGAGACGTTGGATTGCGAGTGTTGTAAAGACATTAGTGAAAAGATACTGGGACATTGGTTCTGTAAAAAACGGGAGGGATTGATTCCAAAAACATTAAGAGGACTTATAGAAAGAAGAATAAACCTTAAAAATAGGATGAAAAAAATGGAGAGTGAAAAAGAAATAAACGAGGAATACAACCTCTTAGATTACGAACAGAGATCATTAAAGATTTTAGCCAATAGTATTTTACCTGATGAATATTTAACAGTTATTGAAGATGATGGGGTAAAAATAGTAAAAATTGGGGAATATATTAACAGATTAATGGAAAAATATCCCAATAAAATTAAATTCAGTGAAGTATTGGAAGTTAAAAATTTGAAGACATTCTCATTTAATAAACTAACTAAAAAATGTGAGATAAAAAAAGTTAAGGGATTAATTAGGCATAAGTATGAAGGTAAAGCATATAAAATAAAACTAAGATCTGGAAGGACAATAAGAGTAACAGAGGGACATAGTTTATTCAAATATGAGAATGGAAAAATTGTAGAAGTTAAAGGAAATGAAATAAAAATTAACGATTTAATAGTTGTTCCAAAAAAACTTCCATACATCAACAAACATATTGTTATAAACATTCCAAAGAGATTAATCAACGCTGATGAAAATGAAATAAAAGACCTTGTAATCACAAAATATAAGGATAAAACTTTTTTAATTAAATTAAAAAAGACGCTTGAGGATATAGAAAATAATAAAGAACTAAAAATCTATTGCGATAACATATATTATGATGAGTGCATCACATACTTAGAAAAACTTGGATTGATAGAAAATAGGTCTATTAAAAAGATAAAAAAAGTAGATATAAAAATAACAGATAAAAAGAGGTTTAAATTATACAAAGAATATTTAGATAGAATTATAGAACACGGTAATTTCAAAAAAGGCAGATGCAACATCCAATACGTAAAAATTAAGGATTACATAGCAAATATTCCAGATAAGGAGTTTGAAGATTGCGACGTTGGAGTGTATAAAGGAAAAATAAACGCTCTTTTAAAATTAGATGAAAAGTTGGCTAAATTTTTAGGATACTTTGTAACAAGAGGAAGATTGAAAAAACTGAAGGCAAAAGGAGAAACAGTTTATGAAATTTCTGTTTATAAGTCATTACCAGAATATCAGAAAGAACTGGCTAAAACATTTAAGGAAGTCTTTGGAGCAGGTTCTATAGTTAGGGATAAGGTTACAATGGACAACAAGATTGTATATTTAGTTTTAAAGTATGTATTCAAATTTGGAAATAAAAATAAAAAGCATATTCCAGAAGAGATATTTTTAGCAGATGAGAAAGTTATAAAAAGTTTCTTAGACGGGTTCTTAAAGGCAAAGAAAAACTCTCATAAGGGAACTACGACATTTATGGCCAAGGATGAGGACTATCTAAACCAGTTAATGATACTATTTAATTTAGTGGGAATTCCAACAAGATTCACACCGGTTAAAAATAAAGGATACAAACTAACTCTAAATCCAAATTATAAACTGATCAACGATCTAATGCTTGATGAAGTTAAAGAAATTGAGGAATTTAATTATAATGGCTATGTTTATGATTTAAGTGTTGAAGATAACGAAAACTTCTTAGTAAATAATATCTACGCCCATAATAGTGTATACGGTTATTTGGCATTTCCAAGAGCAAGATTTTACAGCCGAGAATGTGCAGAAGTCATTACATATTTGGGAAGAAAATATATTTTAGAGACGATAGAAGAGGCAGAAAAATTCGGATTTAAAGTGATCTATGCAGATAGTGTTGTTAAAGATGCCAAAGTTATTATTAAAGAAGAAGGTAAGATAAAAGAGGTAAAAATTGAAGATCTGTTTAAAAAAGTTGATTATACAATAGGAGATAAAGAATACTGCATTTTAAACAATGTGGAGACATTAACCATTGAGGATAATAAGTTGGTGTGGAGGAAAGTTCCTTACGTAATGAGGCACAGAACAAATAAAAAGATTTATAGAGTTAAAGTAAAAGATAGATATGTTGATATTACGGAAGATCATTCAATCATTGGAGTTAAAAATAATAAATTGGTTGAATTAAAACCAACTGAGATAAAAAATGATGAAACTAAGTTAATAATTTTAAATAAAGATCTAAAATCATATAATTTTGCGAGTGTTGAGGAAATAAACTGTATAAAATATTCTAATTATGTTTACGATATTGAGGTTGAAAACACGCACAGATTTTTTGCAAACAGAATTTTAGTCCATAATACTGATGGATTTTACGCAGTTTGGAAAGAAAAGATTAGTAAGGATGATTTAATAAAAAAAGCATTGGAGTTTGTGAATTATATAAACTCAAAACTTCCCGGAACGATGGAGTTAGAATTTGAAGGTTATTTCAAAAGAGGAATCTTTATCACCAAAAAAAGATATGCATTGATCGATGAAAATGGAAGAGTTATAGTTAAAGGATTAGAATTCGTTAGAAGAGATTGGTCAAATCTTGCAAGAATTACACAAAGAAGAGTGTTAGAGGCATTATTATTAGAAGGAGATATAAATAAAGCTAAAAAAGCTATACAAGACGTTATAAAAGATCTAAGAGAGAAAAAAATAAAAAAAGAGGACCTTATTATTTACACCCAACTTACTAAAAACCCAAACGAATATAAAACCACAGCCCCTCACGTAGAAATTGCAAAAAAGATGATGAGAGAGGGAAAAAGAGTAAAAATTGGAGATGTTATCGGATATATAATAGTTAAGGGTTCTAAATCAATAAGTGAAAGGGCAAAACTACCAGAAGAAGTTAATATTGAGGATATAGATGTTAATTACTATATTGATAACCAGATCCTTCCTCCCGTCTTGAGAATCATGGAGGCGGTTGGGATTTCAAAAAACGAGTTAAAGAAAGAAGGAACTCAACTAACGTTAGATAGCTTTCTGAAATAAATCAACCAAAAAATATAACTATACTCAACATAAAATAATTTATTGTAAACAATGATGATTATTAAAACTTAAAAATAAAAAATAGCAATTAGCGGAAAATAAGGGCCTGAGAAAGATAATAACGATATTTACAGAAATGGGAAATTAAAGATAAACTTTTATCGATTGAAATTCAACGCGATGATGAGTGCCGACTTCGCTGAACTGTGATGAAACCTGGGACATCTGAGCGTTATCATTTATTTAAATATCTCAATTATTTTTACATCATTTATTATTAGTTGAAATTAAAAATATTAAAATTGAAAATTTGGTGGAATTATGAGATTGTTAACATTGGAAGAAGGAACCTTTGCAGTTAAATATGCAAGAGCAGTTATTGAAAACTATTTAGAAGGAAGAGAAGTTATAGTGGAAAACTACCCTGAAGTGTTCAACGAGAAGAGAGGATGCTTTTGCACTCTCCACACATATCCAGATAAAGAACTTAGGGGCTGCATAGGGATTCCAGAACCGATAATGCCACTTATAAAGGCCTTGGAAGAAGCAGCGATAAGTGCTGCAACAAAAGATCCAAGATTTCCTCCAGTAACGTTGGAAGAAATGGATAGTATTGTAATAGAAGTTAGTATTCTAACCCCTCCAGAACTCATAAGAGTTAAACATCCAAGAGAGTATTTAGAAAAAATAAAAATTGGTAGAGATGGATTAATTATCGAATACGGATTTTATAGGGGGCTTTTATTGCCACAGGTGCCAGTGGAGTATGGATGGGATGTTGAAGAGTATTTAGCACACCTATGTTTAAAAGCTGGCTTACCCCCAGATATGTGGCTGGCTGAGGGAGTTAAAATTTATAGGTTTGAAGCACAGATATTTGAGGAAGTTGAG
The DNA here is from genome assembly GCA_013153845.1 of Methanococci archaeon. Lineage (GTDB taxonomy): Archaea > AGJL01 > Methanococci > Methanococcales > Methanocaldococcaceae > Methanocaldococcus. The sequence goes on from JAADDS010000051.1 coordinate 11,464, forward strand.
CCAAGAGGAGAAGTTATTGAAAAAAAGCTTGTTTAACATTAACATATAATTAAAATATTTAAGATTAAGATATTGACCTATATATTTTCCTTGTCTCTTCATCTGCCAAATCATAAACCTTTATTATCTCAGTTGAAATCTTTTTTAATGTTTCAGTTGGAAATGTCTCAACAAATACCGAGATCACGCGAACAGAATTTTCTTTTATAAACTTATCAAATCTTTTTAAAAATTCATCATTTATCTCAGCGTATCCATCCGTTATAAGTAAAATATCTGCATTTTTAAAGTCGCTGGTTTTTATAACTTCCATTGCCCTATTTAATGGTAAAATAAAGTTAGTTCCTCCTCCAAAGTAGAGTGATGCAATCTCAATAATCTCCTCAACAGTTATATTTTTAGGATCTATTCGCTTTTCAAATCTAACCCCATCATCAAAGGCAATATAATATATATCTCTCTTTTCTCGTTTTGCAATCTCTAAAATGGATAAAGCCACGGCCTTTCCCCATATTTCCCTTTCTCCATACATAGAACCACTGTGATCCAGTAGAACAACTATTGGACCTTTCTGCTTATCTAACTTTTCATTTATATCATAAACTAAAAGTTTTTTATCCATAAATCTTCTTAAAAAATCATAATATAAAATTTCATCCGAAAAATTTACAATTTCCCTTGTTAAGAGGTATTTTAAGTCCCTACCTACCTTTATAGAGTATATCTCTCCAGAATAATGCTTTATCTTAGATCTATATTCACTTATTGCAAGTGATCTTAACCTTCCAAGTTTTTTTATAATAGATCTGACTTTGTTATTGCTTAAAATCTTGTCTGCTAACTTTATCCTTTCAGTAGGAGATAATCTCTTTTTATCTCCTTTTCCCTTTCCAATACCCTCAATTGCATTAAATCCTTGGACAATTTCTGAGATCTCATTTGATACTTCTTTCATTGCATTTTTTCCAATTTCTTTAAGTTTTTCTTCAAGATCTCTACTTTTCTCTCCCCCACCGCTTGAAAACTTTTTTAACTCCTTATTTAACTTTGCAAGTTTTAGGTTTTCAAAGAACTTCTCACAGAACATTATTGTAGCAGTTCCAGCATTCACTTCATCAAGTTCAGTTAATAGCTTACTCTTCTCATACTCAATATTTTTTATAGCCCCCTCTAAGATCTTCTTATTTATTTCGAATTTCTCTTCAATAACATCGTTAAATTCAACAACATACTTAAAAAATGCATAAAAAATATCTTCTGCCAATTTTTCATGAATAGGGCTGAATTGGGAGTAGTGGCTGATAAGTTTTTGTAAATATCTACTATTTCTTAAAAATTTTTCATATGCCTTTTTGTCATATGCATCGTGCTTTATAACGTTTTTCATAGTCCCACTGATTTAAATTAATTAGCAATTCCTACTAACCTTTTAACAACCCTTCAACATACTTTTTAAATCCCTCTACCTCTTTTAAAACATCCTCAACGAGCTCATAAGGTTTATTTGCTTCAATTGCCTTATTTTTAACGTCTTTTAAAGTTATTGACATGCTATTTAACTTACCCAAAATTTCAAGGCATTTTCTATACTCTATTCCTCCAAACTGTATTTTATCCTTATTTATTTTCTTTATCTCGTTCATTAAGCTCTCTAAAATCTCTCTCTGCTCTAATGCAAAGCCAGCAAAGTGATTTGATATTTTAAAAATCTCCACTGAGACCTTAAAGAACTCATCTGGCTCATTCCAGTAAACGTGCCTCAATATGTCCAAATCGTTTACATCTGCTTTTTCCTTGCCGTTTAGATAGGCAAAGCATTTAACTGCTTTAACTGACTTTTTAAATCTTCGGTCTGAGATATTTATTCCTTCACTTTCCAAAGATAGCTTTATTTTAATTAAATCCTCTTTTATATCTGAAATATCTACTTTTAACGCCTCTTTCTGCATTTCTTTAACATCTTCAATATCAATTATGGTTTTTGGTTTATACTCTTCATCCAAATCGATCAACTTTGAAAGATTTTCGTAGTTTTTTATTCCTTTTACTGTTTTTCTGAATAGGAATCTGTCGTAGAAGGCGAGTAATTCGTTTTCTTCTGGGAGTTCGTTT
>JAADDS010000010.1 GCA_013153845.1 Methanococci archaeon
AAGCACTATCCCCAATACTTGCCCTACTAATAGTGTTAGGAGTTACAATAGTTGTAGGAGCAGTATTCTATGCATGGGGAAGTGGATTATTTAATGGTACACAAGAAACGACATCGAAAGAGATTGGAGGAGTTACCAATACCATGGCTACTGATTCCGCTGGAAAAATGATGTCGGTAGATATTCCAGATATTGTAAATACCAAAGGATTTGCAGACCTGGATAAAGATAATATATTAGATGGTCCATACAATTACAGCGGTTATTTAAGGGATGATAAATTTATTCAAGAAATTCCAATAACAATTACATACAATGGTGTAACACCACTCACAAATGTAAAAGTTGTAGCTGGTGACTATGAGGTAACTGCTGGTGGATACGATAATAATGGATATGAAGCATCAGAAATATATTGGCTTCACTTAAAAAAATTAGATGATGGAAGCTACCAATTAATGTTCAAAGATGATACTGAGTATAAAGGTAACATGACAGCAAAAAAGAATGGCTGGATTTGGGACGGATTACCATTTGGTCCAGATGGAACTGATAAAAGTTCATACATCTACAAATTCGAACCAAAAAGAAACGACTACAACTTAAGGTTATATGATTTTGCTGGAAGATGCTACACATTGTTTGAAGTTAATGCAACAAATACATCTCAACAAACTGATTTGTTCAACTGGCACTCATACAACAATGCAACAGATGCTAATGGAATACCATTAGATAAAAGTTTTGCAGTTGCAGAAGCATTTAATTCATACAAGATGTTAGATGATTACTTCAGCAGTCCGGAATATGTTGTTGGTGATTTAAAACAAGGAGACCAAAAAACAATCAGCATGTATATGTATTTCCAATACTTAGGACTCTATGATAAAGATGGCAATACTGTTAATCAAGCTACAATAAAAGTTCCAATAACAATAAAATCAGATGTTGGTGTATTAAAAACAACCGAAATCACTGTAAATGTTCCAAAGTTTGAATAAATTTTTAATACATCTCTATTTTTTTATTCTTCCATTAAATTTAAAAATTAAAATAAAAGAGTATGTTATTATTTCTCTTCTTCTTTTATTCCAATAACCTCTAATATTTTAGCCCTGATCGCTTCTTCAACTAATTTTCTCAGTGCTTCTTTATCTGAAACAGATTTAAAAATACCGAGTGGTATTTTAGCGGCTGCTGCTGTTTGATGTCCTCCTCCTCCAAAGGCCTTATTCAGGATCTCTCCTAAATTCAATCTAAGATCTTTCGTTCTTGCGGAAATGTGAATCTCATCTCCAACAATTCCAAATACAAATGTTGTAGAAATACCTTCCATTTTCAATAAGAAATCAGCTGCCTTTGGGAGAGCATCTCTGTTAGTTATCTCTCCAACATATGAGAGGGCAATGTTTCCTTTAACCACTCTCCTGTTCATTATTGCTCTTGCTAAAACCTCCATAACTTCCGTTGAGATCTCTGGATTCTCAATCAGTTCTAACATAGATAAATCTATATGGCTTTGTAAGTAAGCTGCTGCTTCAAAATCTAATTTTGATGTTTCTCTTTTAAAGTAATCAGTATCTGATTGAATTCCATAAAATAATGCAGTGGCTAAGTTTCTTGATGGCTCTATTTCTAATTCCATTAGATACTGGGTTAAAATAGATGCGGTAGCTCCTACTTCTGGTCTTATGTCTGTGTATTTTGCATTTAGGTCTGTGTTGTTGTGATGATCAATAATTATATCTATATTAGAAAGTTCTGTTGGAAGTTGCTTAGATGAGGAAGTATCTACAACTGCAATAACACAGTAGTTATTAATATCTACATCATTAATATTAAGAAGTTTTATACCAAGTAAGTTAACCATTGCCTTGTTTTCATCATATCCAATATTTCCTCCATAGGCAATATCTGCATCAACACCCCATTTTTCTGCTATTGTTTTCAATGCCATTGCACTCGCTATTGCATCAGGATCTGGATTAACGTGGGTTAAAATTAGCAAAGGAGCTTTTTCTTCTTCGTCTGTTTTTTCTGAATTTATGCATTTTTTCTTACCTTCTATTAGGATCGACTTTAACTTCATAAGTTTTTTCTTTAATTTTGCGTCTTCAACTTCCTTTGCAATATCTTTCGCTCCGCTTTCTAAGATATTTATGATCTTATCTATATTTAACCCCATATACAACTCTGGATACCGCGGTATCGCTCTCGCTATTTTATATGAATTTGGGCTAAGTTCGCAAACTTTTTCTGCTACTCTTCTATTAACCTCTGGATCGTTTGTTAGTATTAAAACAATATCTGCTTTATCGATCTTCGCTTTTTTTAGAACTTCTTCTTGTGTTGCATCTCCAACGACTACACTCACTCCCTCTTTTAATAAATCGTCAGCATCATCTATGTTTTTGTCAATAATTGTAATTGGTTCCTTGTTTTTAATGAAATTAACGACTTTTCTTCCAAAAGAGCCAAAACCTATTACGGTTATCATATTCATCACATTGAAAAGTTGATTGTTATTGATTTTTGTAGGTTTTTATTTATTTTTTGTAAAAGTGAAATTATTGTTATGGAGGTATTAATAGATCGTTATTATTATCCTAAATATTTGTAATAAAAATTATTAACTTTTTAAGATTTTATCTTAAAATACTCTATTTTTGTTTTTATTTCTTTTATTAGTTATTTAGAGGGGTATATAAATCTTCCTAAATTTTTTAGAAGGAGATATTTTCATATCCAACTGTATATAATTATTTTAAATATTCAATTTCAATTTTTTTACTTAGATAGTTAATAAGTTGTTTTGCATATTCGAGTTTTTTAATTTTTATTTCGTCTCCTTCCGCCACCTCTTCCTCAATTTCAGGTCTTGAATAATTTGTTATATATCTTCCAAAATCCATTCCACCAAGTATTAACTTTTTGGCATTAAAATAGTGGGCTAAGAAACAACATCGATCTCCATCAGTAAATCCTCCAAAGTTTATTACATTTTTTAAACCCATCTCCTTATATTGGGGAATTTGACAACTTCCAACAACATTTTTTAACTTTGGAGTTATAGCAATTATTTTTTTTATATTATCCCCATGAGCGTGAACTACAACTATCGAACCTTTTTTATTACACTCTAAAAGTGCATCTAAATGTCCATCTAAATCAGAAACTATTATATCAGGAATTATTCCTTCCTCTAAAAATGCCTTGCATGCACCATCAGCCACTATTATCGGATAATCCAATAGTTTTTCTTTTTTTATAAGATCTATATGTTTTTTTATAGAAGGTCCAGCTCCAAAGATTATAACATCATTCCCATGAATGATTTCATTTATTTTATTTATATCTGCTTTATTATCCCCATACTCTAAAATTTTATCCAATATTATCGCACTCTCTACATCCATATCTTTATTGAACTTGAAATCATCCATTATTTTATCATAAAAAATTTTCCACTCTTTCATGTCCATCTTATCACACTTCTGCGAATGATCATAAATTATAAAAATAATACGAATCAACTTATATAAGGTTAAATAGGTTTAATGATTCAAAAATCTTCCCTTCCGTTGGTGATAAAATGTTAAGTGTAAATAAAAAAGCATTGGAAATCGTAAATAAAATGATAGAAAATAAGGAGGAGTTAAATATAGATGTCATAAAGTTGGAGAATGGAGCTACTGTTTTAGATTGTGGAGTTAATGTGTTAGGAAGTTGGGAGGCAGGTAAATTATTTACAAAGATCTGTTTGGGTGGATTAGCTCACGTTGGTATTTCTTTGTCTCCATGTGAGTGTAAAGGGATAAATCTTCCTTTTGTTAAAGTTAAAACATCACATCCTGCAATATCAACATTAGGTTCTCAGAAAGCAGGATGGGCTTTAAAAGTTGGAAAATATTTTGCTATGGGTTCAGGACCTGCGAGAGCTTTGGCTAAAAAACCAAAGAAAACATACGAAGAGATCGGGTATGAGGATAATGCTGATGTCGCTGTTTTATGTTTAGAGGCATCAAAACTACCAAATGAGGATGTTGCTGATCACGTTGCCAAGGAATGTGGTGTCGAGCCGGAAAATGTTTATCTTTTAGTTGCTCCAACTGCCTCCTTAGTTGGATCTATACAAATAAGTGGAAGAGTAGTTGAAAATGGAACTTATAAGATGTTGGAGGTCTTAGAGTTTGATGTAAATAAAGTTAAATATGCAGCAGGTTTAGCACCAATAGCTCCAATTATTGGAGACGACTTTGCAATGATGGGAGCAACCAATGATATGGTCTTGTATGGAGGAATAACTTTCTACTATATAAAAAGTGATGAGAATGATGATATAGAAGGCCTATGCAAGTCGCTACCATCTTGCACATCAAAGGACTACGGAAAGCCATTTATGGAGGTCTTTAAATCAGCAGATTATGATTTCTACAAGATAGATAAAGGAATGTTTGCTCCTGCTGTTGTGGTTGTTAATGATATGACAAATGGAAAAGTATATAGGGCAGGAAAAATAAACGCAGAAGTAATTAAAAAATCACTTGGATGGGTAGAATTATAAAAACATTAAAATTTAACGTAAAATGGAAAATAAGAGATTATTAATTCTTTTAATTAATTTTTAACTCTTTTAAGTTTTTGCTTTAATGATGTAATATGAAAATAATATTTGATAATTTTAATTTAACTTTGATTTCAAAAATTTATATATAATACATAACATATAGATACACAATCGTTGTCAAAATTAATAGGAGGTTTTTCAATGAGCGAAAGCACAAAAAAAGGAATTAATAAAGAGGAAGTTATAAACGCTTTAAAAACCGTTGCTGATCCTCATATGGGTATAAGTATTGTGGATATGGGCCTTGTAAAAGACCTTAACGTGGATGAACAAGGAAATGTTAGTTTTAAAATTGTTCCAACAAATCCATACTGTATGAGTGTTATGGCAATGGCTATTCAAGCAAAGGAAGCGGTTAAATCATTGGAAGGGGTTAAAAATGTGAAGGTTGAAGTTGAGGGGCATGTTATGGAGAAGGATATTAATGAAATGCTTAAAGAGTAAATTTGGAAGGTATTTAAAATTTTAAAATAAATAAAAAATAAATATTCCTTCTATTATTTTTATTTATTTTATTTATATTTATTACGGGTTTTGTTATTAACTCAGCGTATTATGGGGCATAAAAATATTATAATATACGTATAAATAAAATAACCATAAATGTATTATTAAATGTATTATTGGCGTGATTTTATGGAAAAAGATAAGATTATTCCTTTTTTGATTATTGGAATTTTTAGTTTTGTTTTTGGGTATTTCGTTGGAGTATCTCAACCATCTTACTCTGAAAACATAGTTATTCAATATTTTAAAAATCCAAAACCTTACAGTGTTGAAGATGTTTCACTTCCGATAACCTACTACGGAACAGTATGTGGGAAGTATATTGGGTATCAGATACCTCCTCACAACGTCAATGAAGAGGCAAGAAATAGTTTTTATAGATATTTTAAGTTAAAAGATAAGGATCCAAAAAAGGCAGAGAGTTGTTTAAAAAGAGCTCTCTTCCTAACTGAATACTTAATATCTCAATCACAAAAAGAGCAGGTAGAGGTTAATGGAAGGACTATAAGTTTTATTATTTGGACATATAATTTTGAGTTTCCACTTTATAATTTATCAAGAGGATGGAGAGGAGCTTTATGTCAAGCAGGATGTTTAAAAACTCTTTATTTAGCTTATTTAGCAACAGGAGATGAAAGATATTTAAAATACGCAAACTTGGCGTTAAATGCTTTTGAAGTTCCAGTAGAGAAGGGAGGTTTGCTAAAATTAAGATACTACAAAAACAATTCATACTACTGGTTTCCAGAATATGCTTCTGAAAACCCTCCCTATGTGTTAAATGGATTTATAACAGCCACATTATGGATAGGAGAATTTGGAGATAAAACTAACAATTCTGAGGCACGATATTTATATAGAAGAGGTTTAAAGTCGATAGAAACATTTTTGCCAATGTATGATGCCGGAAATTGGTCATACTACGATGCTTTGGGACATAAATGTAATAGACATTATGAGCACTTACAGAGATTGCAAATGCTGTGGTTGTATAACATAACAAAAAAAGAGATGTATTTAAAGTATTATGAAAAATGGAAGGAGTAATTAAACTTATAAAATTTATAAAAGTTTAAAAATTAATTAAAAATCTAACTCTACATTGTACAGTTTTTCAATATTATCCTTATGTATTTTATAAACCCCCTCTTCATCTAAAACTCCTCTCTCTAACAATTTTCTTGTGATTCTTGGAACTGTTTTTACTCCTAAAACAACTCCTGGCCTTTTAAGATCATCTATATAGTCGGTTTCCATAACAAACCTAAGCGACTTTTTAATAATCTCTTCGTCAACTCTCGAGGCCAATATTGATGGAAATATTTTATATTTCTCCCCTTCTAAGACCATATCCCCACAGTGGTGTTTTATAACTCTTTCTGGATTTATCCCAACATCACATGCCATGTTGTAAAACTCCTTAAATTGCTCTTCTGTTGAACTTTCGGCATGGATTTGTATTGCACAATCCAAATCTTTTGATAATTCCATACAGTATTTTAAAATATCGTTTGAGGTGTTCCATATTTCCTCATCTACTTTATAGTGCGGTCTTCCAACCTCTCCAATACCAACGATATAGTCATATTTCTCTACAATCTTTTTAGCATAGTTTAATGCAGAGATCACCTTCTCTTTTGCCTTCTTTAGATCCATAAATTTAGTTAAATATGTTAATTCTGCGGGATGAACCCCAACTAACCCAAATGCTTTTATTTGTGTGTTTTTGTTTATCTTTTCAACATCTTTAACCAACTTATCCATAGATCTTATTAGATCTCCGTCAAATGTTGGCTTGTTTAGTATTATCATTACTTTTCCTCCAGCATTGTGAAACATCCTTGCTACCTTTTCAGCCCCATATCCTTTTTCATCATCAACATGTAAGTGATTATCAGTTATGGGAAGGTCTTTTATGATGTCCATTATTCCACCTTATCAATTCCCAGGTCTTTCCATATCTCTTTTAAGGAGAATACATCTATCTGTCCAGGAGCGGAGCTCTTTCCCCCGTATGAAGCAAAGGTTAATACTGATCCAAAGTAAATACCTAATATTCTTGTTAATTTCCCTTTTTCTCCCATTCCTATCCCGATTATATTTCCAGAATATTTATAGATTGTATGTAAAATTTTTAAAACGTCTTTCTTGTCATTTACCATCGTTGCAAACTTTGCTATATCTCCTAACTCCAAAGCTTTTTCCACTATTTCTTCTAATTCTTTTTTTGGAGGGGTTTTCTCAAAATCGTGGTAGGATATTATAATTTTTGTTTTTGAACCTATCTCATTTCTGAAATTTACAAGGTCTTTATTTTTCTTCTCTTTTAACTCAATATCCACAAATTTGGCGTTGCATTCTATTGCCTTCTTGAGAAGTTTTAATCTCTCTTCTTCACTACCTTTCCAAAAGCCCCCTTCCCACTTAGGTCTAACTGTTATTATGCATGGGTATTTTGAAAATTTTTCTATATCTTCCTCTTTTACATTGTTCATCATATCTACTCTAAATTCCACAATATCTGAAACTTTTAAATATTCTTCGGCAACTTTTAAAGCTTTTTCTACTTCATTTTCTACTACTGGAAGGCATATCATGTCCATCCCTTTTTTGTTATTTTATTTTTTAAGTTTGTTGCAGATTTTTGATATAATTATTTTTTTATTATTTCCAAATTGTTTTTTAATGTTTTTTAATTTTTTCTGTTTAAGATTTGCAAACTGATATTTTTGATGTTTTTCTTAATATTGCCGAATTTTTACTGAATAACGTAGATTTGAAACGTTCTCTTTCTCTAAAATATTTATTATTCTTTTTTTAATGGGTTCTAATTTTATAGGTTTTTTTATAAATCCAAGTGTTTTCTTTTGTATTAAGAGAATATCACAAGTGCATAAATACTCCTTTCCCCCAGATTTTTCTATCTTAACTTTAATTGCATAGTCCTCGATTAGATCTTGGTCTTTTAGTATAGATAAGACACTTTCCTCTATTCTGTTTTCTATCGCTGTTGAGAGATCTTTTATTTCTTTATCTGTTAGTTCATTTTCAAACTCGAAAGCGTCTTTTATTAGCGTTTCTATAAAGTTTTCATCTGGCTCCCTAATACCGAGTTGTTTTAAGAGTTCTTCTCTTGTTAAGTTCTCAATTTCCTCAATTTTTCTTTCTGTTTTAGTTTTCTGGGTCTTAATTTTTGGAATGGTATCTATAACATCATATATATTAATTGCTTTTATTCCATTTTTATTTATCTCCATTAGATCTTCTATAATTTGCTCTATACTTTCCTCAGGGATTATTGCTTCAACTTTTATAGCGTTTTTTAATACAGTTGTCTCGTAAACCTGTCCCCTATACTCTACTTTAATTTTTTTATTTTCACTTGATTTTATTTCATAAACTATGTGTTCATCTAACAATACATATTTCTTTAAAATTTTTAAACACTGGAATAGCTTTTCCCCATCCAAGATTATCTCTATCATTTTCATTTTCTTCACCGTAAATTTTTCCGTTTTTATTTAAAACTTCAGATAAACAGTTTTAATACGGAAGGAATATTCCTTCCGTAGTATGATAGTATAAAATATATAAAGTTTTCTAATAACGTCATTTAAAAATATATAAATCAAAAATTGAATAAAAATTAAAAAATAAAAATTAAAATTAGATAAGTTTTAAATAGGGCTATTATAAAGTTTTAAACTATGCTTTTTAAATGTATTAAATTAACCTACAAAATACTTGAAAAAATTAAAACTATAAAAAATACATTTGAAAAAGTTAGTTTATTTAAAAGTTATTAAAAGATCAATAACCATAAAGTAAATAACCACAGTATATTAAAAAGTATATCAAATTTTAAATATTAAACATATGTGTAAAAAATATAGGAATGAATATATAAAAATGAATATACATATAAATAGGATGAGACAAAATATTCTTAAAGGCAATAAAATCAAACAATAAAAAATTAAAAATATGAAAATATTAGTAATAATGAAGATAAATATAAATACTCAAATATGCATAACTGTTTAAAATAATGGCATTTGATCATAAATAATAAATAAAAGTAAAATTATTAAAATATAAACAAAGTTAATTAAATTAATATAAGTTGATATAGAATTATAAAATAAAATTAAAGAAAAAATTAAAGAAAAGTGAGACCATGTCGATCTTCAATGTGCTTGGGAAAAAGGGGACTATTGAAATATTATACAAGATTAAAGAGGGTGTTAATTCTTTCACCAGTATAAAAAACGCGTTAGATATGGAAGGTTATGGTGTAAGCACTCGAACTTTGGCTGAGAGATTAAATGAGTTGGAAGAAGAGAATTTAATTCAAAAAGATGGGAGTAAATACTACCTAACTAAGAAAGGCCAAGAGGCAATAGAGATTATAGAAAATATTATGAAATGGGAGGCAAAATGGAAAGAAGCAAAGATTCCAAAAATTATAATTGGAATGCTTGGAGACAAGGAAAGATAAAAAAGAAAAGATAAAAAGAAGAATAGAATAATCAACAATACGTAAGAGTAATAAGATTAAAAATATAAATAACACTAATTATGCAAGATAGGTAAATAACATTAATTAATTGATACCAAAATCGATATAATTATAAATTATACTATACAAATTATTGGACAAGAACAAAATTAAAATTAACGTAATATATCATAAATTAGGTGAACTAATATGAAAGTAATCACATTTTCAATAGCAAAAGGAGGGACTGGAAAAACGATAATTACTGCAAATGTTGCAGCAGCTCTTGCCACGAAGGGAAAAAAAGTTCTACTAATAGATGGAGACATTGGTTCGAAATCATTATCTCATCTGTTAAATGTAAAAACGAATATATTCTTGGCAGATGTTGTAGAAGAAAACCGTCCAATTACTGATGCAATTGTAAAAACACCAATTACAAATATAGATTTACTCTCAGTTGGAAAATCCCTTGCTGATTATTTAAAATTTGATATAAATGTGTTGAAAAGATTTAAAGACCTTGGAAATTATGATTATGTGTTTGTTGATGCTCCTTCAACGTCAACAGGGGTTGAGACATACTTAGCATTAGGACTTTCTGACTACTTCATCCCTGTCTTGGATTATACTGCCTTTGGACCAAGTTTGCAGGGAGCAATAAATACCATAGTAATTGGAAAAAACTACTTGGAAAGTATTCCGGCTGGTTTCGTTATAAACAAGTCAGATGATCTTCCAGAGGGGGTTATAAACGACATTAAGAAGATATTGGGAGTGGATTGTTTATCTGTGGTTCATAAAAACTCCCTTGTGGAGCAATCTTACGCAAAGAAGGAGATCGTTTACTTGACATCTTCAGATAGAAAATTCGCTGATGAGATCAATAAAATTGTTAAAGCATTGGAAGATCTAAAAGAGATTAAAGAAAGAAATATTCCAAAGGTAATAGAAAAGATAAAAGAAAGCACGCTCCTATAAAACCTAAAAAAGAAAATAAAAACAAAAAATAATAAAAGAATAAAAATGAGGTTATTAATCTTCTCCTTTTTTGTTATTTACCATCATAACTTCAACAATGGATTTTAGTATTTCCTTCTGTTCATCTTCCGAAGGAATTCTGACGTTATACTTTTCTAACAACTCCCTATTTATATTTGATGTTTGAGTAGATCTATATTTTACTTCCTCGTCAATATAACTTCTTAAAAGTTTTTCTCTCAACTCTTTTGCATTTTTTAAAAAACATTTGCTTGTTTCTATCATTAATATTACAAAAAATGCCCCTATTATAGTCATGATTATTCTTTCCTTTATAAACTCAGGAATTACCGCAATGTAATCCTTAGCTGGGATGTGTAAATATACAATCCCCAAAATTGAACCATAGAGATGATCAACCATAACGGAGGAGAAGGATAACACCGTTGCTCCAACAACAACCTCTTCAAAGTTTTTGCTAAACAACATCTTGCTAACTTTATCTCTAAAAAGAAGTATTAAAATTAAAGCCAATATCGTAAGGAAAGGATGATAGAACACTTCCCTTCCAACATCTGTGGAGTAAAACAGTATAAGCCCCACTATCAAGATAAGTGCAGAATACTTCCACTTTCCTTCACATAACGCCCCAGCAGAGATAACTGACAAAATTGGAGGAATTAATGAATATATTCCAAAATAAAATGCTTTTGGATTTAAAATAAAGTAGGTAAGATCGACAAGAAAGATTGCAAGAAATCCATATATTGGCCCAAGTAAAAGACCACAAACTGCCGATAAACTTGGATATGCGTTTATTGTGTGATCAGACCCCACCATCTTAAATTTAAGAAAGGGAATAAATATAAATAGAAACATTACCATTCCTATAAACATCAAATAGAGCATTTTTTCGTCTTTTCTAAGGAGTTTAAAAATTTCCATGGTATCCCAGCGAATATTTAAAATGTCAAATTTCAGGATTTAACAGAAACTTTTTTCTTTTTTACTTTTTAATCTGAAACGATATAAATAACTTACTATTCTATCTATCCAACAATCTGCTCTATAATTACTTTTCTCGTTCTAATATATGTTATTTTAAGGTAGAAAGATAAAAAGAAGGAAAATGGATAAAATCAAATAGAAATAATAAATTTAGTTGCTAATATTAAACGTCTCTCCAACCTTCAAATTGCTTATTCTTATTATTTTATCAGCACTCATATTTTCAGAGGAGAGGTCCACATAGGATCCATTACTTAAAACAATGATCCAATGAGTATTTCCGAATTTTTCATAAGTTATGATCTCTTTGATAACAACACTTTTAGATTTTTTAACGCTCTTCCCAAGTATAAATGCTTTATAACTCTCAGTTGAATTAAATATTTTAACTTCTCCAGTATCGACGTCAACTAAAACGATCTTTGAAACACCCCCTCCGGATTTTGGAATTATCACATATCTCCAATACAACTTATTTCCCACAAATATTGGGAGTGGCTCAACGATCTCAAACTTGTCCCAATCATAAGTTGGAAGTGCCTTTTGAACATAATCCATGCCTTTGATTGGTCCTATCTTCGGTTCATTAAATTTACACTCCTCCACCTTTCCAGCCATACTTATTATAAATATCTTTGAGATACCATAAGCCCTTCCATACGGCTCCACAGCAAAAATCCAATACGGTTTATTATTTACCATAATTAAATATGGTTGTTTATTTCCATCAGCATCTACGAGTTCTATTTCATTCTCATGTTTTAGCCATAAATTTAGAATATTTTCAATAGTTGAATTTTTCCAGTAGTTTTGTGATTCAATAATTCTTTTTGCTAAACTTTCAGGAAATATTACACAACTGCCAAATTTCTTTAATGCTGATTCTTTTGAATAGTATCTCATATTTCCATCTTCGTCAATAACAACAATTCCGCTCCAATAGGGTGTCGTATAAAACAGGTGAAATTTATACTTTATCTGTGGGACTATTGTATAGATATGGCTATTTTCAACAACAACTCTCGGTTTTCCATAGTCGGCAAAATAATCAAATCTATAAAGCTTCCAGTATAAGTTATCAGTGATCAACTGCCCGGGAGTGTATTCGATCCTTTTTTCTTTTCTTATAATTACTCTTTCAGTGGTGTTAGCAGGAATTAAAAATACTCCTCTTGATTTCAATATAATCCTATTAAACAACCCATCCGGTTCTAAATAAGAAAACCAAAACATCGAATTGTTGAAGGTAGTTATATGAACCTCTCCAATCGTGTATCTTGGATACTCTAATGAAGAGATCATATACGTCTCAGCCACTTTTTTAGGTAAAACCCTCAAATATCCTCCATTTCTAAAATCCAGTTTTTGAAAATCTTTAATATTATTTGGAATATGTTCTTTTTGTAGTGTTGTTAATGAGCATGCGTTTGTATAATAAAGGAGTGGAGATAAGATTATTGAAATGATTAAGATTGCTGTTGCAGTGTGTTTAAGTGCCTCCAAGGATCTATTTTTATAGGCCCAAACCACTACTATCAAAGCAAAAATAGCAAAAACTTCAATTATTATGGGGTTTGCATAAAAGAACATTGCAAACGGATGCAATACAGGAGCGATTGCATATATTAAGATCAGTAGTAGAATGATAATAATGGTTTGATATATTTTTTTCTTTAAGTTCATAAATACCTCCTCCAATTCATTAAAGGTTATTATTATCTGATATATAGTATTTTATTTATTTCTGTTCTTGTATGAAAGGTTTTCCACGATACTTTTTTATTCTCTATTAA
>JAADDS010000019.1 GCA_013153845.1 Methanococci archaeon
TTGAATTGCAAGTGGATAAAGTTGCTGGCGTTCCAGCTGATTTAATATACGAAGCAGTAGAAGTTTGTAAAAACGCCCAATTCGGAGAGTTATTTTTTGGAATGGGAATGACCCAATCAGGATGTAAGCATAGGAATATTGACAACGCTATTCAGTTGGTTATTGATTTAAACGCATACACAAAATTCGGGCTAATGCCGATGAGGGGACACTATAATGTAAATGGATTCAACCAAGTTTGCACATGGGCTACGGGCTTTCCTTTATGTGTAGATTTTTCAAGGGGATATCCACGATTTAACCCGGGAGATACAAGTATAACCGATATTTTGATGAGAGGAGAGGCAGATGTTATGTTAAATATTGCCTCTGATCCTGGGGCTCATTTCCCACAGAAGGCAGTTGAATATATGGCAAAGATCCCGCTGATCTGTATAGAGCCACATAACTCTGCAACTGCTGAGATCTCAAATATAATCCTTCCTCCTGCAATTGCTGGGGTTGAGACGGATGGAACCGCTTATAGAATGGATGGAGTTCCAGTTCATCTGAAAAAGATTATGGATCCTCCTGATGGAGTTCTGCCAGATAGGGAGATTTTAGAGAGGATTATAAGAAAGATTAGGGAGATGTAGTTTATAATTTATCCAAAATTTTTATTTTTTACATCTTGGTAATACTTTTTATAATTTTATATTATTAACGTAATAATAATTTTGATTAAGTAGTAAATATTATATATGAAAAGTGGAGGTGGTATTAAATGTAGGAAAGTTTTTGGTGTGTAAGATGGAGTTGAAACTTAGCGTTAAAAAGATAAGTTTGGTAAGACCAGAGGACAATCCAAAAAATAAAAAAGTTGAGATGAATGTTGATTGGAATATTGAGTGTGAGATGGTGGATGTTAACTTTTACAAGTATTTTTGTTTAATAGAGATAAAAAATTTCCCGATCTTATTCACAGCAGAAGGATACTTTGAGATAATATCTGAAAAACCCGTTAATATCTCTAATAAAATTTTAGAAGTAGTGTTTAAGCAGATTTTAACTATAATGATTGAAACTCTTGGAATAACTAAAACCTACTCAACATCGTTGGAAGAAATAAGTAGTTTAAATACCAAAATGGAGCAAAAAATTTCAAATTCGGTGAGATTATGAAAATAATTAACACAATTTGTCCAAATTGCAGTGTCGGCTGTGGAGTTGGACTTATAGTTAAAGACGGCAAAGTTTTAGGAATTTATCCTAACAAAAGACATCCAATAAACGAAGGAAAAAACTGTCTTAATGGTAGAACTTGCCACAAAATAATAAATCATGAAAAAAGATTAAAAAATCCATTAATTAAGAAAAATGGTGCCTTTGTTGAAGTTAGCTGGGAAGAGGCGTTAAATTACATTGCCTCTCATTTAAAAAAATATAATGGGGATGAGATAACTTTCATTGCTTCAGGGAAATGCACTAATGAAGATAACTATGCGTTAAAAAAACTGGCTGATGGATTAAAAGCTAAAATTGGACACTGCATATGCAACTCTCCAAAAGTTGATTACGCAGAGGTCTCGATCAGTGGAGATATTGAAGAAGCAAAAAATATTGTGATTATTGGAGATGTGTTTTCCGAACATGCGTTAATCGGAAGGAAAGTAATTAAAGCAAGAGATAAAGGGGCTAGGATAACGATTTTTAATACTGAAGAAAGGGAGATTTTGAAACTAAATGCCGACAAATTCATAAAAGTTGATAGTTATTTAGATATTGACTTAAACGATTTTAAAGATGATCTAATCATAATCAATGCACCAATTGACACTGACAAATTCAAGAATAACAAATTTAAAAATTTCAAGATCTTGCCAGTGGCTAAACACTGCAACACTGTTGGTGCAACCCTTCTCAACATTCCTGCATTAAACAGAGAAGAATATTTCAACTTATTAAAAGATTCAGAGTTTTTATATATTGTAGGAGAAAATCCTGCTCTTGTTAATAAAGATATTCTAAAAGATGTTGACTTTTTAGTTGTCCAAGATGTTATATTCACAGAAACCGCAGATCTCGCAGATGTTGTTCTTCCAACAAGATGCTGGGCTGAGAAAGACGGAACATTTACAAACTTTGAAAAAAAGATACAACACATAAAAAAAGCAGTTGATCCACAACATAAGGCATTAGAAGATTGGAAAATAATAAAAAAACTGGCTGAAAAACTAAATATCAACTTAGGGTTTGAATCATTCGATGAATTGCATAAAGAGGTTATGAGCTATCTTAAAGATCTAAATTGAGGTGATCAATGTGAAATATTTATTGGTTAGATCTACTGACAAAGAGATCTTAAAAAGAGCAGAATGTGGAGGGGCAATAACCTCCCTATTTAAGTATCTTCTTGAAGAAAATATAGTGGATGGTATTTTGGCGTTAAAAAGAGGAGAAGATATTTATGATGGAGTTCCAGAACTTATAACCGATTCAAAAGAACTACTTAACACTGCTGGTTCTTTACACTGCTCTCCTGTAAACTTTGGAAAATTAATAAGCAAATATTTAAGAGATATGAAAATTGCAGTTCCAACGAAACCCTGTGATGCTATGGCATTAAAAGAACTTTCAAAACTAAATCAAGTTGATCTTAACAACATTTATATGCTGGGATTAAACTGTGGAGGGACTATAAGCCCAATAACTGCAATGAAGATGATAGAGTTGTTCTATAACGTAGATCCCTTTGATGTGGTTAAAGAAGAAATAGATAAGGGAAAGTTTATAATTAAATTAAAAAACGGAGAGCATAAAGCGATAAAGATAGATGAATTAGAGGAGAGAGGATTTGGTAGGAGAAAAAGTTGTCAAAGATGTGAAGTTATGGTTCCAAGAATGGCAGATATTGCTTGTGGAAATTGGGGGGCTGAAGAGGGATGGACATTTGTTGAAATTTGCTCTGAGAGAGGAAAAGAGTTGATTGAAAATGCTAAAAAAGAGGGTTATATAGAAGTTAAAGAACCTTCCGAGAGGGCTATAAAGATAAGGGAAAAGATCGAAAATTCAATGATAAAGTTGGCTAAAAAATTCCAGAAAATACATTTAGAGGATAATTTTCCATCTTTGGAAGAGTGGAAGAAATATTGGAACAGATGTATAAAATGCTATGGTTGTAGAGATATTTGCCCACTCTGTTTCTGTGAAGATTGTAGATTGGAAAAGGATTATGTTGATGAAAAAGGAAAAATCCCTCCAGATCCGCTTATGTTTCAGGGGATTAGATTGAGCCACGTTTCTCAAAGTTGTATAAATTGTGGTCAGTGTGAAGATGTCTGCCCCATGGATATTCCTCTTGCATATATCTTCCATAGAATGCAGTTAAAAATTAGAGATGTTTTTGGATACGTGCCGGGAGTTGATGATAAGATTCCTCCTCTCTTTGATTTCGAAAAATAATCATATTTTATTTTTTATTTTTATTAATTATTATATTCTATTATTTCTACTTTAATTTTTACTTTAATAGAGCACCAACACAACAAACAATCTGTGGCTCTTCAGGTATTAGAAGTTTTTTATTTAGTTTTTTTTCGAGCATTTCAGTCAATACTTTATTTTTTGCAACTCCTCCACTAAATACAAGATTTTGGACATTAAGTTTGTTGATCATCGGAACTACCCTATTTACTATACTATCATAGACCCCCATTAGAATATCTTCCTTAGGAACTTTTTTTGATAACAAGCTTATAATCTCACTTTCAGCAAAAACAGCACACATTGAGGAAATTTTAGCAATATTTTCTGATTTATATTTGTTAATCTCGTTTCTATTGATGTTTAATATATCTATTGCTTTTTCTAAAAATTTCCCAGTTCCAGCAGCACATTTATCTGATAAAATAAAATCCAACACTTTTCCATCTTTACCAATCTTTAAAACCTTTGTATCTTGCCCTCCAATGTCTAAAACTCCATCTGCTTCACTAAAAAAATAATTAGCCCCCTTTCCCAGAGCGATAACTTCCGGAACAACGTTATCTGCAAAGCTTATTTTATGCCTTCCGTATCCAGTAGCCACGATCTTTTCTATTGGATATGTGTTTTCAAGTTCATTAACCATTTTTAATAATGTGTTTTCATC
This sequence comes from Methanococci archaeon, assembly GCA_013153845.1. Lineage (GTDB taxonomy): Archaea > AGJL01 > Methanococci > Methanococcales > Methanocaldococcaceae > Methanocaldococcus. The sequence continues at coordinate 4,130 of JAADDS010000019.1, forward strand.
TATTACAACTCCTATATTCTCTATTTTATACCAAACGATTTTTTTATCTTCCATTAAAACCATTTTTGTCGTTGTAGATCCAACATCTATTCCCAACTTCATTTTATCATCTGTTTTTATTTTTGTATTAATTTTCAGAGGATACTTGGGTATTAAGATCTATTATTATTTTAAAGTCCATACTACGGTAGAGATCCTAACTATGTGGATTTAAATTTTTTGTTAAGAAATTTTAATGATTATGTTGGCTATTAGATATTCTAATCAATAATGAACATCATCAAAATAAAAATCAAATTAAATAAAAAAATAAAAAAATTAAAACAACTCATCAAGCTACTCGTTAATCAATCTCTCAAAACATTCTTTACAAACGATTTTTCCATTGGCAACTCTTCCTTTTATCTCCATAAAATACTCTCCGCATTCCTCACACTTTACTGACTTGTATATTTTTGCTTTTTTTGGTGGATTTATCTCTATCCACTCTAAATTCAGCAATTCTTTCTCGGGGGTCTTTAATACTTTATCAATAATCTTTTCCCTTAATTCCTTTGAATATTGCTTTAATCTTTCTTTCACTTCTTCTTCATTTTTATTCTCTTCCTTTAATGATTTCTTATAGTTTTCAAAGTCCTCAGTTAATGAATTTATATATTCAAACAGCCATCCTTTAACGGAAATTCGAAGGGCTTTTTTATAATTTCTCGAATAAAAAACATATACATGCTTTCCATAATCCTTATGGATAAGATTTCCCTTTCCAAATGTGCAACCTAAAAGAAACTGTATTGCATCAACACTACAAGAGTTGTTCCCAACTATCGCTACTAAATCTTCGTCAATATCTCTTCTAAAATACTTGTTTGCACATTTTGCAACTCTGTATCCAAGTGCTATACCAAAGCATAAATGCCCATGAAATCTTACTACATCTTTAAGTTGTTCAAACTCCTCATACTTATCATCTTTAATCATAACCACTCACCAGTTCTTAACACTCTTTATCAAAAATTAAAATAAAATTAAAGAAAGGACAATAAAATCAGTAAAAAAACTCCGACAATACCTCCAACTGCAATAATTAGCAAATTTAACAAGTTTAATTGAATATGTGTTATACCAAGAAAGTTTAATAGGCCAATAAGTATTAAACCAACGATTGTATTAACTGCTAAATACTTTATTATCTTAAACGTTAGTTTTAAAATCAAAATCACAACCACAATCAACAGGATTAATAAGATTAAGTGAGTTAGCCACATTGATCTCACCCGATAATATAGGTTAACAATTAATTCAATAAATAATTTAAATAAATAATAATGATGAACGATCAGTTATTAAAGAGTTATGAATATTTTGTTAATATCAATTAATGATCATCATAAATAAAAACTTTATTGAGGGGCAAGGATGATAAAAATCATATACATTACAAAAAATGGCAAAAAAATTTCCAACGAGATAGAAAACGCTCTTAAATACTATCAATATGAATGTAAGTCAGTAAATATACGAGATTTTAATTTAGAGAGAGGGGATAGGGGGTTTATTTTTATATGTGCAATTGGTATCGTTTTAAGGAAATATATCGATAAAATAAAAAAAGATAAATTTAAGGATCCCTTTGTAATTGTATGTAATGAAAAAAAGGAGGTTATTCCAATACTATCCAACCATTTAGGAGGAGGAAATTACTTTTCAAAACTCATAGCAAAGGAGATAAATGGAAAAGTAGTTTATACAACTGCAACTGACGTTAGTGGAAAGATAGGGATAGATGAGCTTTCAAAAATGTTATTTCTTGAAATACCAAAAAGAAAAGATATTTTAAAAATAAATAAAAAAATTTTAGAGGAAGACGTTTCATTAACCCTACCCAATACTTGGAAAATAAAAGATATTCCTGGATATTCGATTAAATATCACGATGAGGACTTTGTTTTAATAGATGATTCAATAAAACTAAAACCCTTGAAATTATGTGTTGGGCTGGGAGCAAGAAAGGGGATTAAAAGATATAAAGTTTTTTGGGCAGTGAAAAAGGCACTTTATTTAAGAGGAATTCCCACATGGAGAGTTGATGCATTTGCTACCATTGAAGATAAAAAAGAGGAAAAAGGGATTGTAGAAACGGTTAAAAAATTTAAAAAACCACTATTTATTTTTAAAAAGGATGAAATCAACGAATTGTATAGAAAAGAAGATCTGGATATTGAACGATCTAATTTTGTCTTTGAACATTTGGGCGTTTATGGGGTCTCTGAGCCAGTATCGATCTTAGCTGTGAAAAAGCTTGCAAATGTTGATATTGACAACATAACTCTAATTTTAAGAAAATTTAAAAAATATGGAACCACTGTTGCGGTTTCTGTTGAAAATTCTGGGTAATCTTTGCTTAATATTTTAATAATGTGGAATAATGTTTAGAAAAAAATCGAAAAGTTATTAAATTAGGGCATTAAGTTAATATAATGAGGACATTTTGAGAAACCTCAAATGAATTGGTATATTTGACATTACAAGTTAAAGTTCTAAAAATAATATTAGAATAAAATAAGAATAAAATAATTAGAATAAAATAAGAATAAAATAATATTAAAATATGGAGTAAATAATAACAAATAGCAATAGCAAGAGAATAATAAAAATTAGAAACTCAATTTAATTTTATCATAAAATCTTAGTTGGGGGAGGGGATTATGGAAGCAGAAGGGAAAGAACTTGGAAGATTTTCAGGAAAAGGGGTTTTAATCACTCCAAAGATATTGGAAAGACCAATGATAAAATGGGAGAAATTAGAGATAATCCTATACAATAATAAATTAGTATTTGAATTTGTAGATAAAAAGATTGAGGTTAAGATTGAAGATATTATAGATGTGGGAGTTGAACTACCAAAAAAAGTTCTTGACATTGCAAAAGCTACATTAGAGGATATTAAATACCACTCATCCTTAGTTGTTAAAATAGAAGGTAATGGAGAAGTGATTATTGGATTTGCTCCTGAAACATCAATATATGGAAAAGCCCCAATAGATAACTTTCTAAGGAAGTTATTCTACATCCTACTTAACGAGAAAGAGGCAAAAATCCTCTACGATGTTAAAAATAATGAAAATAAGTCATGGGAAGATGGTTATTTAACCTTTATAGAGAAAAGAATAAAAGAAGAATTTGTAGTCAAAATAGAAAGAATATTGGCAGTTAAGGTAAAAAAAGGAAGAGAAGAAAAAATATATGAGGTTTTTTGTAATATAAAAGACGTGGAGATAGAGGAGATGGAAATAGACGGAGAGATAAAGCCGGTCTTGCAGATACTTCAAATAAAAGACAAGAGGAAAATTTTATCATACCTATGCACAAAAGATAAAAAGGTTAAGTTATTTTTATTAAGATACATGATAACTTTACTAAACTGCCAACACGTTGGGATATTACGCTACCTTCAAGATCGGTGATCTGAATGAAAATTGGTGTTTCTTCAAGTTTGTTCTTAGATACAGAAAAATCGCTATCTGAAGCACTAAACCACTTAGAAAAAAAAGTTAAGTATGTTGAATTAGTATGCGACGGAAATTTAAACATAATGGAAGATGGAAATGCAGAAACCGCAATGTCATATAACTTAACATATACACTACACTGCCCAATAACCGACTTAAACCTATCCTCATATCGAGAAAAGATAAGAAATACAAGTTTGGACTACGTTAAAGATATATTAGAGTATGCTGTAAAAGTTGATGCAAAGGTTGTTGTATTGCATCCTGGATATTGCGTGTTTAAGCACGATTATGAAAAATCACTCGTCTCTTTAATAAAAAGCTTGAAAGAATTAAATAAACTACAAGAAAACTTTGGAGTTCAGATAACCATCGAAAATATGCCGTCCTATGATATGTTCATGTTCAGAGAGCCCGATAAAAAGATAATTGAAAATTTAGAAGAGTTAAAAATAACACTTGACATAGGACACGCTTTTTTGAACAAAAACATCTCAAAATTTTTAGATTTAAAGGATAAAATTGCTCATATACATATCCACGATAACAACGGAAATTTTGACGAACATTTATGTATTGGGAAAGGAAAAATTAATTTTAATGAATTTAGCGAAGAACTGAAAAATTTAAAAGCAATAAAAATGATAGAACTACAAAAAAAGAGTATAGATGATTTAGATGAGTGTATTAAAAATTTAAAAAATATTTTGGGGTAATAACATGCTAAAAAATGGTAAGGTTGTAGAAGATGTCTTAAAAATGGATGATTGGTTTGCTTACAAAATACCCCACACCGTAGAGATCGATGGAGAAGTAGAAAATACAAAGACACTTGTGATAGAGTTTGAGAAAAGAAGGAGAGTGTTATCTACAAGAGAAGGGTTTAAAGAAGTTAAGTATGTCGGAAATCATTCAATACCAGTTCCCTTTTGGGACAAAGTTCACAACTACAAGGACTATGAAAAACAGGTATTAGAAAAAATAGGAATTAAAAAGGAAGATATTGCTTTGTTATCCACTGGAGCGGATATGGATAACCTTGCAGTAGCAAAAGAGGAATTTGACGAGTTTTATGTTGTTGCATTTACAACAGCAGGAGCGAAATACAACGCAGTTAGATTGGGAGATGAAGAGGCAGATTACATCGAAAAAGACCTTAAAACATACAAGATCGTTGATGGAAAGTTAGTTCCAAAAGAAGAAGTTGGAACAGTTAATATTATCTTAATTACCAACGCTGACTTAACAGATGGAGCAATGGCAAGGGCAATAATCACAATAACAGAAGCAAAAACAAATGCTTTTCAAGAATTGGATATAAGAAGCACAAAACATCCAGAACTCCAAGCAACGGGGACGGGAACTGACAATATCATAGTTGTTAAAGGTTTTGGAAAAAAAGTAAGCTACACAGGAGGGCATACAAAGATCGGGGAGATGATTGCAAAAGCAGTTAAAAGAAGCGTGATTGAAGCACTAATAAAACAGGATGAACTTGAATTATAAATTTTTTATTATTTACTATTTCCTTGTTTTTTTAACTATTTGTTGTTTAATTCTAATTTATTTTTATTTTATTTATTTTATTGGGTTTTTAGTTTTTATTTGGATTTATTTAAGATTCTTTAACTGGAATTTTTTTATTAGGGAAGATAATTGCATTATTTTCACAGCACATTGTAGCACAGGCATTACAGTTAATTATACAACTAAAAGGATACCTTACCACAACCTTATCATTTTCTATGTCATAAACTCCCCTTGGGCAGAAATTTATACACTTCCCACAATTTTTACATTTTTTATAGTCGATTGTTGGATACCACTCAATCTCCTTTCTCTTTTTTCCATACTCCTCATAGAACATCTCTTTTACTGCATCATAATACATCCTATAAAGTTTTATATTTGGAGATCTTAATATATCTACTACCTTATCATACGCATTATATACTTCTTCATCAACATCTAACTCCTTCATCAACTTTTTTATCTCCAAATTTAGAATTAAAAACTCACGTATCTTTTTTAAAAGTTCTATCTTTTTTTCTAACGACATAATATTCACTACCCCTTGTTTTTAATTCAATTAATTTAATTTTAATTTAAGTTGTAGTAAAGTTATTTTAAATCCCATATTTAAAATTTTTTAAATGTTTAATAACAATAGATAACAGTTAAATGCAATAAAAAAACAATATAGCAACATATCAGATAAACAGTGAATTGAGAAATCCAATAATAAATACGCCAAAAAATACAAAAATAAAAAAAGAAAATTAAAAAATTAAAAATAGGGAGATAAAATGGCTAAATTAATGCTTGCTCTTGATGTTCTTGATGAAAATGAGGCATTAAAAATAATTAAAGAAGTGAATGACTACATAGATGCAGTGAAAATCGGCTATCCTCTGGTTTTAGCGTGCGGTTTAGATATTATAAAGAAAATAAAAGACATATGTGATAAAGAAGTTATAGCTGATTTTAAAGTTGCAGATATTCCCTCAACAAATGAAAAAATTGCCAAAATAACTCTAAAATATGCTGATGGGATAATAGTTCACGGTTTTGTAGGAGAAGATTCAGTTAAAGCAGTTAAAGACGTTGCTAAAAATCTTAATAAAAAGGTAATAATGGTTACAGAAATGAGCCATCCGGGGGCTTTAAAGTTTATACAACCCATAGCAGAGGAATTGGCAGAAATGGCCAAAAAACTTGAAATGGATGCAATAGTTGTCCCATCAACAAGACCTCAACGACTAAAAAGATTAAAAAATATTGCAAACTTGCCGATAATAACCCCCGGCGTTGGAGCTCAGGGCGGGAAAGTAGAAGATATTTTAAACGAACTTGGAGAAGATGACTACGTGATCGTTGGGAGGGCAATTTACCAAGCAGAAGATCCTAAAAATGCTGCAAAAAAATTTAAAGAACAAATAAAAAACATTTAAAGCAAAATAAAACAATAATACTACAAAAAATAAAAATAATATGACTAAAAAATTAAAAATAAAAAAAATAAAAACATAAGGGATGATTTCTATGAAAAGTGAGAAGAATAAGAGAGAGATACTTGTAGTAGGTTGCGGAAATCTGTTATTTGGGGATGATGGCTTTGGATGCGAAGTTATTAGCAGATTGGAAAAACTCTCCCTACCTGAGAATGTAGAAGTGATAGATGCAGGAGCCAGTGGAGCTTACTATCTAATGACACTTGTAGATGAGGATATAAAAAAGGTTATAGTAGTGGATGCCATCGATTTTGGATTAAAACCTGGAACAGTAAAAAAGATACCAATTGAAGAACTACCGAATATCAAAAAATACACTTTCGATGCCCATAACGTCCCACTCGCTCCCTTTCTTAAAGATCTTCATGATAATGGAATAGAGGTTGTAGTTATTGGATGCCAAGGAAAAAACTTCACAATGCCCTATATAAAACCCGGACTCTCAGAAGAGGTTGAAAAATCCGTAGATAAAGCAATTGCCATGATCTTAGAAGAGATTAAAAAATGATGAAATAGGGGATCTTCAATGCTAAAAGATATACTACTCGGAAATGCAAACAGAGGAATGATCACACAAATATATGGCCCTCCGGGCGTTGGAAAGACAAATATCTGTTTAATTAATACAATAAACTCGATAAATCAAGGAGGTAAAGTTATATACTTAGATACTGAAGGAGGAATGTCGATAGAGCGAATCAAACAACTGGCTCCTGAAAATTACAAAAACATTCTTGAAAATATGATCGTATACAACGTCTTTGATTTTTATGAGCAGAATAATATAATTCAAAAAGAAATTCCTCTAATCACAAATAACGTGAATTTAATAGTTGTGGATAATATAACCTCACTTTACAAGTTAGAACTAAGCGATGAAGCAAATAAAAACATACTTCTTAATAAAATGCTTGGAAATCAAGTTAAAACATTATTAAAATTGGCAAAAACAGAAAATTTAGCGGTAATTATAACAAATCAAGTTAAAGAAACAGTAAATGGATTTGAGGCCTCGGGTGGAAGATTATTAGAATACTGGAGTAAATGTATAATAAGGTTAGAAAAACTCGAAAAAACCAGAATTGCGATTTTAGAGAAACATCTATATGCTGGAGAGGAAAAATTAGAATTTAAGATCGTAAATAGGGGCATTGAGATAATTAAATAACCTATTTTTTGTTATTCATATTTTTTATATATTTAAGATATTTTTATGTTTAGTATTTCTTCAACAAAAACAAAATAGGAATAATAAAATAAAGCTAAAACCGAACAACTATGCAATTAAATAAAACCATCAATAAACCTAAGAAAAAGAAAAAAATTCAACAAAAAACATAAAACATTGAAAAACATTAAATTCAAACAATATCAAAAATAATTAAAAATAATCGAAAAATAGGATTAACTAAATATTAAAATTTATAATGGTGATAATAATGATAGAAGCAAATATCGGAGATATTATAAAAGTAGAAACCAAAAAAGGTGTTTTTAAAGGAATTCTACTCCCTTCAACAGAAGAAGAGATAATTACCATAAAAATGGATAACGGCTACAACGTGGGGATATTAAAAGAGAACATAAAAAACATGGAAATCATTGCCAAAGGAGAGAAGCCAAAGTATGAACTTCCACCATTAAACATTAAAAAGAATGAAAAATTAAAAACGATCTCTATCCTATCAACCGGAGGAACGGTTGCTTCAAAAGTTGATTATAAGACAGGAGCAGTTCATCCCTCTTTCACAGCAGATGATTTAATTAGGGCTGTTCCAGAACTTTTGGACATTGCCAACATAAAAGGAAGGGCAATAATGAACATACTAAGCGAAAATATGAAACCAGAGTATTGGAAAAAGATTGCTGAAGAGATAAAAAAAGAGATAGAAGAGGGAGCTGATGGTGTTGTTATAGCTCATGGAACGGATACTATGGGTTATACTGCCTCAGCACTCTCATTTATGGTTAAGGCAGATGTTCCGATAATCTTGGTTGGGGCTCAGAGAAGTAGCGATAGACCCTCATCAGATGCCGCCCTCAATTTAATAAGTGCTGTTTTAGCTGCAAGAGAACCAATTAAAGGAGTTTATGTAGTCATGCATGGGGAGAGTGGAGATACATTTTGCTATCTACATAAGGGAGTTAAGGTTAGGAAATGCCATTCATCAAGAAGAGATGCATTTAAGTCAATAAATGATATTCCAGTGGCTAAGATAGATCCATTTACAAAAGAAGTTATTTACTTGCAAGAAGTTGAAAAATCAGATAATAGTAGAAACGTTGAGATAAACACAAACTTAGAGGAAAAGGTAGCCCTAATAAAGATTTACCCCGGAATGGATGGGGAGATTATAAAATACTATGTTGATAACGGCTATAAAGGAATTGTTTTAGAGGGAACTGGTTTAGGTCATGCCCCAGAGTATATATTTGAGGATATAAAGTATGCAATCGATAAAGGAGTAGTAGTTGTAATGACAACCCAAACAATCAATGGAAGAGTGAATATGAACGTCTATTCAAATGGAAGAGAGTTGCAGAAGTTAGGAGTTATTGGTTGTGAAGATATGCTTCCAGAGGTTGCATTGGTTAAGTTGATGTATCTTTTAGGAAATTATGATGTGGAAGAAGTTAAAAAACTAATTAATGAGAATTTAGTTGGAGAGATTGAATATAGAAGTAGATTTGATACATATTAA
>JAADDS010000061.1 GCA_013153845.1 Methanococci archaeon
AGCATCTTATGCATTCTTTTTGGTCGATTTTTTCAGTTATTTTTATTTGCATTGGGCACTTAAACTCACACAACCTACACTTAACACATTTTTCGTTAGTTTTTAATTGAAATAGGGGTTTTATTGAAAATATACTCAAAAAAGCTCCCAAGGGGCAGAAATATCTACAAAATGCCATAGGGACAAAGAAAGATATTATCAAAAAAGTCATTAATATAATTAAAGATATTACTGTTCCGTAGAGGTTGGTTAAAAATCCTATTGGGCAAATTTGGCAGAATGCATAGATTGAGAGATAGTAAGTTAAGATTAGAGAAAGCACTAAAACAACGTACTTAAAATATAGTAATTTTTTATGGATCTTTTCATTTATCGCTGGAAGTTTACGTTTTTTAGATATTTTCAGGCGTAATTTGTAAGATAATTCAAATAAAAATCCGAGAGGACACATCCATCCACAAAAGACCCTTCCAAATAGAAGTGTGAGAATTATAAATACTGCTAATTTAATGGCAAGGTCTCCTAAGCTTCCTTTTAATATAAATTTTTCTATTAACCCAAAGAAACATAAACAAAAACTTGTCAGAAATATAAAATATATAAAAAAGAAGATTTGCGATATTTTTCTTAGTATCTGTATCTTATCCATTACAACCACCCAAACAGCAAATCTCTAACATTTATTGTAGAGAATAGGAATGATATTATTTTATCCAACAACGTTTCAGGTTTTTTTTCATCGTCTATTTTAGAGGAGTTAATGTTAGATGTGTTGGTTTTTATTTTCCCTTCTTCTATCATACACTCTAATATTGCTTCTTTTGCTACTCCCGGTGTGATTCCGTATTTCTCTTTAAGTTCTTCGAATGTAGTGTCATCTGGGACATCTACATGAAGTTTTTTCTTTAAACAGTTAGGATCTATACCATATTTTTTGCAAACTTGTTCTATTGTTAATGATTTTAGCTCTTTTCCTGATATTTCAATGTATTTATCTACATCTTCCTCTTCAGTGTTATTTGTTGATGGGATTTCCGTTTCGGTTGTAGGAGGTGGCTCGCTGTGATCGCAGATTCCGTCGTGATTGGTATCTATGTATCTTCCACATTCTCCAGGGTATGTGCAGTTAACTCTTCCATATGGGCAGTCATTCCAAGCAAAAGATGTTGTAATAAGGAAAATAAAAATTAAAGAGAGAAAAAAGCCAGATAAAAATTTATCTCTATTCATATTATCACTTTAATATATTTTATTATTTTATTATTTCGGTTTTATGTCTTTTTGAGTTATTGTTGATTCAGTCCTCTTTCTGTATTGCTGTTTATTATTTGTTCGAATTCTTCTTTACTTATATATTTTGGCGTGTAATTTGCTCCGTATCTATTTAACATTCTTACAAATGCTCTCATATGGTTTCTTGAACCTTTCATAAGGTTTTCATAGACAAATTTTATATCTTCATTGTCAGTTTCGTTTATCCATTTTTGAAGATCGGCAATATCTAAGTCCTCTATTGTAGCCCCCACAATTAAAGCATCGACTACTGATTTGTCTCCTTCTTCAACGAGTTTTTTATAAAGTTCTTCGAATTTTGGATTTGAAAACGCTCCTACACTATCATTTTTTACAGGATCTGGGATGTTATATTTTTCTAAGAGATATTTTATAGCGGTTGTGTGAGTTTCTTCGCTTTCAGCAATATTTTTAAAGATAGGAAGTTTCCACTTTTCATATAAAGTTAAGTAAACATCTCTTGCCAATTTTTCTTCTTCTCTCATTTCTATTAGTCCCTCTTTTTCTTGTTCGCTTAATGGCTGTTTTGGCATTGATTTTATGTATTCAAGCATTAGAGTGTCGTTTATATTTCCATTGGAGTTAACCAAGGTTCCTTTAAAATTTCCTTTTCCGGTTGCAGTTGTTATTGTATTTGCATTTGTAGATGTGGTGTTTTGACTTGTGCATCCGGATAATAGAACAGAGGTTAGGATCAACGTTGCCAATGTTATTGCAATTAGTTTTTTCATTCCAATCACCTTATATGATGGTTGAGACATCTATATGCATAACCCCTCGCATTAAAAAATAATTAAAAATAAAAAGTAAAAAATTTTGCTTTATTGGTTTATTCTTGCCGTAGTTGTATTTATTCTTTGATGATGGCCATTTTCTCCCATCTTACCAACTGGATTTTCAGTTGGGTTGGGATTTTGGTGAGGACTTCCTCGTCTCATTTCTCCCCAGTTTGGATGCAAATGTAGTTTAACTTTTACCATCTGTTCTTCTTGAAGCTGGATCATTATTCTGTATGCTTCTTGAAGTTTGTTCTGCTCCATTAATTGTTCTGCTTCTTTTAATTTCTCTTCTAATTCTGTTGTATTGACACCCATTTTCTTTAACATCTCAATTTTTCTTTCCATTAATCTTATCCTATTTTGGAGCATTAATCTAACTCTTTCTTCTGAAATTTGTTCAACTGAGATATTTATTCCATGTCTCTTTAACTGCATCATAACTTTTGAATAATTACAGAATGGACATATTGGATTTTCTATGATCTCAACTTTGTTTATTCTTAATTGTAGTTTTTGTGGCTCTACGCTTAAATTGGTTCCGTTTGTTAATAAGAGTAAGCAACTTCTGTTTCTGACCTTCTGCATTGTTTCGTTTAATGCAATGTCATCAAATCCATAACATACGCATGCTGTTGCGTTATCTCCAAATATATGTCTGAATTGGTTTTGGAAGGTTAATGTTGCGTTAGCATTTGTTTCATACCTGTTGGTTCCTCCTATTCTCTCTACTGTTATTCCTGCATTTTCTAATGCAATTGTGTAGTTTTCAACCACCGCTAATGGTCCTCCAATTATTATAACCTTCTCTGGATTTAGGTTTTCGATCTCATTTACTAAACTTTCATTGTATATTCCCCAGGTTGTTGTGAAAACTGTTGCATTTAGAGCATCTGCCACTTCCAACGCTGTGCACTGATCTGCTGCATTATCACTCACCAAAACCACGTCTGTTGCTGATACAGATCCTACCAAAAATGCAACTGCCATTAGAAATAATAATAGCAGTTTCCTCATCGTATCACCTCAATATTTTTATTTTTTATCCTCTGAAATATATACTTTTTCCTCTTTCTTAGTATTACCTTTTAATATTAATTTTATAACCGATAATACAATGATGATTGCAGTAAATATAATGATCATCCAGAATATTATCCAAAACATCCAAAAGAAAAAGGGTATTGGGAAGAATGTGTAATTACAGCACCATATTGGCATAGGAATCACCAAAACGTTGATTTATTTTTTGTCTATTTTTTATTGTTGACATTGCCAGCACATTCCACATCCGCAGTAGTGTGGTGTTGGGTGGTTTGTGAATATAAACCCTACTAATTCTCCGTTATAGTATAGAGGATATTTCTCTCCGAATGGAGTTTCGAAGGGTTTTCCAACTTCTACTTTATCCAGATCAACGTTATCCCATAGAACTCCCACAATTCTTCCATCAACTTCCAACTGTTTAATTTCATATCCGAAAGGAGTTGTATGTTCGATTATCTCTGCATTTTTTAGAATTTCTTCTGGATTTATTGGTTCATAGCTTTGAGTTTGTTGTTCCATCCATGGTGGGAATGCAAACACTGCTCCGATAATTGCTAAACCTAATATTGCGATCAAGAGTTTTCTCATTTTTTCACCTGAAGGTAAGTTATGTTATGTGTATCTTTTTTACTACACATAATAGTATTAGAAAACACCTATATAAATTTTATGGTCTATATTTTCAAACATATTCGAATATAGGATGTTATGAATATATAGTATTTATTAAACCAAACCTAAAAAATTAATTAAAAATATAACCTAAAAATAAAATAAAAATAGAAATAAACAAAAAGCAAAAATTAAACCTTTTTTATTCCATCTTCAACTGATTTAATGGCAATATATCCTGCTTTATGCAATATTGTATCTCCCAACTCTTTGTCCATTTCCATACTTGCCAAACATGGATAATTATGATGAGCATTCGCAATTTCTTCTTTAATATCTTTTAAGTTTTTTCCTATTAATCTTTTAGCAATATAAAACGTTTCTCCACAGGGGGATGATATTTTAACCTTAACATCTTCAATTTTGTTATCTTTTACAATCACTTCAAGTTCTGGTTTTCCTATCTTAAAGTGTTCAATAAACTGTTTTATAAATGGTTTTTCATCTTTTTTCTCAAGGGAGCAGAATGGTTTTGGATTCTCAAACTCAATATTAAATTTATCACAGAACTTGTTTAGATCTCTTCTTAGTGCTAATGATAAATCGTGTGGCGTTTCTGAGGGAACAATAAGTGCTTTATAATTCTTTTCTTTTAAAATAAGAGGTAGTTCATATAAAAGATCTTCATGAAGTTGGGCAATGCATACATCTCCCTCAGGTAGATCTGGTAGATACTGATAAGGATCGTCAACAAACTCCTCATAGACGTTATCTATAACGATATTTTTTACTTCATCTTTAAAACTCCAATTTCCTCTACAATTATTGCAGTCCTCACAGATCCTACAGAAACTTGGCTCATTAATTAAATGTTTGTAGAATTTTTCCATCCTTTGATTGTCTTTATGGTAGATAAACACTACTTTCATATTATCACATATTTTAATATGTCAAATTATATTTTTCTAAATATATACTTTATATTCCTATATATTATTATATTATTCTGCTATATTTAATATACTTTTCATCATCTAAATTTTTTTAAATACAAGTTTTACCATCTCTTCACTCTCAGGAATTACATCTGAAAGCATTAGTCGACATCCATTACTATAACCATATATTTCGGATAGTAAATACATGAACGGACATACGTAGGGTTTTAGGTTCTCTTCCATCAATCTTTTTAAAAACAGGTCTAATGTTGGCTTTATAACCTCGAATACTACTGTTTTATCATCTTCGTTTATACCCAAACCCTCAGAAAGACCAAAAACATTGACAAACAAGTTCCTCTATCTCTTCATTACTCATGTTCTCTTTTAAATATCCAAGATCTTTAAGCATTTTTATCATTTCATAAGAAGCTCTCCTTCCTAAAACCTTTCCTCCTTCTCCAATAACGTCGTAGATTGCCTTATTAATACTATAATAAAGTGCAGATACAAACGTGCTATCAATTCCCTTTTTACATGTTTGTTTTTCCATTGCAATCACTCTCTCCCCTATTCTGTTTTTAGGAATTTAATTCATTAGTTTTAATTTTTTTATATAAAAGAATGTTGTTATTCTTATTTTATCATATTGAAGTAAGATAACTTACATATGAGTTTTGGAAGCATTTTTTCATTTCTTTTATTTATTATTTTTATATTTTGCTATTTTGTTTGTTTTGTAAGGAAGTAGGAAACCTAATACCGTAAGTTTTATATATTATTAAAGAAGATTTTAGAGTGAATATATCAGCACAACGATCAATGAGGGATTGTTATGGAAATACAGTTTATTGGAGAAAAACTCGATAATATTACATCATATAATGCAGAAGATTGCTTATTTATTCCATTTAATAAAATTGACATTGCAAAATTTGATTTATCAATAGTTTATCTTCCATCATTCTTTAAAGACCTAACATCTTATTCTGCAAATCAATCGAGTATTTTCACTATATTAAAGGATATTAAGATTAAAGAAGTGTTAGAAAATGAAAAAAATCATGTTGTAGTTATCGATCCTTATTTTAAAAACATATCCAAGGGAAAGATTGTAGAACATTATTTAATGAAACATTTAACAAGAGATAAATTTGTTGTGAGATGTAAGGAAGGCGAAACTGAGGAGATAATTGTCAAAAATAAAAATTTTAAGTTATATTCAGAATTGATTGGGAACTATGGCCATATATACGAAATTGAGGATGAAGATGGGAAAATAGGGATAGTTGACACGTTATCTTTAATTTGTGATTATGAACATTGGGATTATGAGGTTGTGATGGAAACCAGCGAAGGAGAGATATTGGGAGTTAGAATTTTTAGAAATGGGGAGTTGTACATTCTACATCCACCAAACGAGAATTTTAAAAACTACGAAAAATTAGTAGATATATTAAAGGAGATATTATGAGTGAGATAAAGATTCTGCCATTTAAAATAACATTAAAAAAAGAAGGAATTCCTAAATTTGATAAAAGAAGTTCTCCGGGCATTGTGAATCAAAGAAGCTGTCCTTACTATGGAGCAAGATGGATCTTAGCCCCTATAAAAAACACGATACATATAGTTCATGCCCCAATAGGATGTGCTTTTTATGGCCAAAATGTTAGAAAAAAGACATATAATATTGTATCTACTGATATGCAAATAGAAGATGTAGTTTATGGAGGAGAGAAAAAGTTATATCGGACTATAATTGAATCTTATGAAGAACTTGGAGGAGATGCAATATTCGTTTACGCAACCTGTGTTGTTGCATTGATAGGAGATAATGTAGAAACGGTCTGTAAAAAAGCAGAGAAGATCCTGGGAATTCCAGTGATCCCAATTTTTTGTCCTGGATTTTGTGGTTATCATCAGGCAAAAGGTCATGAAATTGCAATGAAGGCACTTTCCACTATAATAAAAGAGGGAAGGTTTAAAAAAGAATATAAAGAAAAACGGACAGTTAATATCATTGGAGAGTATAATGTTTGTGGAGAGTCGAAAGTTATTGAGAATATACTAAAAAAATTAGGTATTGAGGTTATTGCAACATTTACGGGAGATTGCTCTATAGAAGATATTAAGGATTCAAAAAATGCCAAACTAAACCTTGTTCACTGTGGTAGAACTGGAAAGTATCTTGCTGACTATATGGAAGAGAGGTATGGGATTCCACAGATAAAAATCTCATTTATAGGATTGACTAATGTTAAAAACTCAATTATAAAAATTGCAAAGTTTTTTGATATTGAAGATATAGCAAAAAAAGTAATAGATGAAGAATTAAGCAGGATTAAGGAAGATATATCGTTTTATACAAAAAAATTGAAAGGAAAAAGGGTCGGAATATTTATGGGTGCTTCAAAGATCGGAATGTTAAGTTCTGCATTTAAAGATTTGGAAATGGAAGTTATTTCTGTTGGATCGCAATTTGGATGTTTGGAGGATTATTTAGAGGCCTATAAAAATGTTGGGGAAGATACTATCTTAGTAGATGACGCCTCAAAAATTGATTTAGAGCTTATATTTAGACATAAAAAGCCAGATTTATTTATTGGAGGAACTAAGGAAAAATACATGGCATTAAAATTTGGGATTCCATTTTTATCATTTCCTCAAGATTTTTATCCTTTTGCAGGGTTCTCAGGATTTTTAAACTTTGCAAGAGAGGTTTATAAAGCAATTTACCATCCGATATGGAATTTAGTTGAATTTAAAACGTAATTAAGGACTAATGAAGAATTGAAAACTTTCTTTTTGTTATCTTTCTGTAAACTGCTTCAAATGCTATAACAAACGCGAAGGTAAGAATTATTCCATAGAACACTATTCTGTGAACTTCCCACTGATAGTAAAGAAGGAGCATGAAGACCCCTAAAACAACTAAAAAACTAAAAATGATTATTTCCTTCCTACCACCAACTTCATCAACAAGGAGGTAGTGAGAGAGGATGACAAAAAGATAGATTACCATAAAAACTGCACTGGTTATTGAGGCAACACCCTCCATATTAAAAAGCAGAGCAAATAGAACACCGAGGGATGAGGTTATATACAACCCCTCAGTAGATTTAAACCACACCTTTCTCTCGAAAAATTTTGGAAGTTCCCCATCTTTTGCTAATGAGTAAGCGACATTGGCTCCTCCGTATATTGTAGCATTCATAGCCGATGAAATTGAAAATAACGCTCCAATAGATATTAATAAAAATCCAAGATCTCCTAAAAATGGTTTTGCCGCAACTGCTAAGGCATTTTCACTTGCTTTAATTAATTCATCTATTGGAAGGTTTCCAATTGCAGATATTGCCACACCAACGTAAACAAACATAACTAAAAATATGCTTAAATATATTGCTCTCGGAACGTTCTTGTTAGGATCTTTTATATGCTCAGAAGCGTTTGTTATAACTCCAAAACCCATATATGAGAGAAAGAATATTGCAGAAGCAAAAAGCATTCCCTCAATTCCGGATATGGATGTATCTGGAACTAAGTATGAGATGTGAAGAGTTAATAATCCAGCAAATATAAACAGTCCAAGAATTGTAAGTTTAGTTAAAACAATAAAGAACTCTGCCTTTCCCACCGCCTTAGAACCAAAGAAATTTAACGCAGTGAAAAATGCAACTATGCCAATTTCAGCTAATGCATAGTTAAAAGAGTTGATCTGTGCCCCGATTAGAGGTAAAAAGTAGCCAGCAAATCCCTTTGCAAATAACGATATTGAGATAACATAACTTAACCATAACAAAATACTTAACGCCCCTGTGATGATATTATCTCCAATTGCTTTATGAATGAACGCAATAGGACCAGCATCAGAGATGATCTTTGATCCGAGTTTTGTATATGAATAAGCGACTAAAAGAGCGTATATTCCAGATAATACAAAGGTTTCAGGTAAATCTTTACCAGCAATCTGTGCTCCAACACCAAAAATAGAAAATATACTCGCTCCAATCATTACACCGACAGCCATTGATACAGCTTCCCATAACGTTAATTTTTTATTATCTTCTTCCAGTTCCATAGTATCACATTGAAGGTATTTTAAGTTTGATATTCTTTTATTATTATAAAACACTATTTAGTTTTTCAACAACCAAGTATATATCTTCCTTCTTAACTCCTATTGCTGAATTCACTACAATATAGTTATAAGGATACTCTTTCAAGTAGCAAGTTCCAAAATGATCGTTTTTCCTAACTCCCCGAGGTCCTGTTATTCTAAGATTGTATAATTTCCCTGCCACGTCTAAAGGATCTTTTTTAGTTGTTATACATGAAGATATTGGATTTTCAACTTGTAAAAGTATTTCTCCTTTTTTACGTGCCAGGTCTTCAAGAAGATCGTCTAAAAGTTTTTTACACTCTTTTTGTTGCTTCATTAGTGATATGTAGTTTTTACTTCCAATAGCTAATAGGGATATTAATATATTAACCACTGGATTTGAAGAGGCCCTACCAGGATACGTTAAAGAGATTTCCTTTAAAAACTCTTCATCCTTTGTGTAAACTATCCCTCCTCCGATCGGTGTGAAGAGATTTTTATCTGATGAACTGACAACAGCATCTACTCTATACTTTAATGCTTTTTTCAACTTATCTATATAATAAAAGTTCTGAATCGCATAGGCACCGTTTATCACGTGAGGAATCTCATACTCATCGCAAATTTTTGAAATCTCTACAACATCATCACTCTTTCTTGGCGGGAAGAAAGTTAACGTGCTTAAAACAACAGGGTTGTTTTTATCTTTTATTTCCCTTTTAATTGCATCTTCAATCTCTCCAACATCGACTTTAACAATATGCCCATCTAAGACAGTTTCCACCAATCTCATTCGCATTCCAATAAATGATGTGGCTTTTATTGGACTTTTATGAGATGCATAGGGATAGATGACTACATTAGATCCATATTTTTTCCGAGAGGCAGAGAGGCAGAGAGCCAAACTCATTCCCGTCGCTACGGGAGTTGCTATTGCATTTACCTTCAAACCTAAAACCTTTAAAAAACTTTCTAATATTTTATTAGTTAATTTATACATTGCACTTGCTCCCGGAGCTTTTGGTTGAGGATCTGTCAAGTTTCCGCTTCTTCCGACACCATGGCAGAAATCAAACACACTCTCTCTTTGAAGTTTCGTATAAACTCTCGCTTCTCTTTCTCCTATCTGAATTACATTTGGATCTTTATCAGTATCCATAAATGATAATAATCTTAAAAGAAGTTTTATATGCTCTTCATCTATTCCAACTTCTGGAATTTTTCTCTGTTCTAAAATATTTTCGACTATTTTTAAATTTTCTTTTAACGTTAACTTTCCTCTATGCTCCATATGTTCAGGCAACAATCCTTTGGTATTTAAATTCATAAACTTTACACCTTTTAATTTAATTTCTATTGATTTTTATTGATACTCATTTAATTGTTTAATTTAATTTTTATACAAAATTATTTAGTAAATGTTTTATAAAAGTTGAGTTCAATAAAACAATAATTCATAAAAGTTAATGTGAAAGTATAAATGAAAAAATAGAAAAACAAATAATAGAAAATCTAATGTCTATAAAAATGAATCTCAACGTTCGTGGGGGAGGAAAAGTGATAAACTTTATTATAATTGGAATATGCGTAGTTATGTTTATATTAAGCAAGATATTTCCTCAGATGTATCTTTATTTTGCATTATATCCAAATATGGCTTTTTCTATGCCTTGGCAATTGATAACAAGCATTTTTATGCATGCCACTATAACTCATCTTTTGCTGAATATGTTCGTCTTATTCTTTTTTGGAACATACTTGGAGAGATTAATTGGAGCGAAAAAATATATACTTGTATTTTTAATATCAGGAATAGTCGGAAATTTGGCATATATACTCTACTGCCATATAACTGGAAGCTATCTCCCATCGGTTGGATCCTCAGGAGCGATCTTTGGAGTTATGGGGGCATTAGCTATTTTACATCCTCGATTAAAAGTTGTGATCTTTCCAATACCCGTGCCTATAAGTATAAGAGTGGCTGTTGGATTATTTGCATTGATTGATTTAATACTTCTTCCATATTCGTTTAAAACAGGGATTGCTCATATATCTCACTTAGCTGGGCTAATAACTGGATTAATATTTGGAGAAGTCCTTAAAAAAGATGTAAGGAACTTGAATAATAAGAGAAAAGGAAAGCTTCGTCTTAAAAAATTTAAGTTTAAGAAAAATAGATAAAAAGATAGCTAAGCTTAATCATAAACAATAAAATATTTGTGTGGTGAAATTATGGGATCGTATAAATTTTCAGAAAAAGAAATTATAGATCTTACTGTGTCTGTGTTAGCGATCGCGTTTATATTCTCTTATCCTAATTTATCTCCTACCATCTTTTTGATTTCCTTAATAGCTGTGGGTAGTGGGTTTATATTCCACGAATTGATGCATAGAACAGTTGCAAGAAGATACGGTGCTTGGAGTGAATTTAGAGCGTGGTATGAAGGTTTACTAATCGCTTTAATACTTAAAATATTTCTTGGATTTACATTCATAGCTCCAGGAGCGGTTTATATCTATAAAGATTACTTAACAGCTGAGGAAAATGGAAAAATTGCCTTAGCAGGGCCATTAACAAATGTTGCTCTTGCGTTTATATTTTATATTCTTATGTTAATATCTCCATGGATTTCTCTCCTTCACTCAATAGGTGGTTATGGATTTTATATAAATTTATTTTTAGCAGGATTTAATATGCTACCAATTCCTCCCTTCGATGGAGAAAAAGTTCTAAGATGGAATCCACTAATCTGGGCAATATTTGGAATTCCTTTGATTGGTTTTTTGATATATATGATGTTTTGGTAGATGGATGAGATCATGGGATTAAAGTATCAAAAAATTGGAGATATTGTAGTGGTTAAAAAAGATCTAACCTCTGATGAAATTGAAGAAATACTTAAAAAAACTAAATGTAAAACAATTTTAAGATACACTGCCCAGATAACAGGAGAGTTAAGAACCCCACATGTAAAATTATTGTATGGTAATGAAACAGAAACCATTCATAAAGAACATGGATGTTTATTTAAAATTGATGTATCTAAGATAATGTGGAGCCAGGGAAACATTGGAGAAAGAAAACGAATCGCCATGATAGGAAAACAAGGGGAAGTCGTTGTAGATATGTTTGCAGGAATTGGTTATTTTTCAATTCCCCTTGCTAAATATTCTAAACCAAAAACTATTTACGCTATTGAGAAAAACCCCACATCTTATAAATATTTATGCGAAAACATCAAGATTAACAACCTTAACAATATAATTCCAATATACTCTGATAATAGAAATGTAAAACTTGGAAATATTGCAGATAGGATAATAATGGGTTATGTGCACAAAACACATAAATTTTTAGATAAGGCCTTTGAATTTTTAAAGGATAGGGGGATTATTCACTACCACGAAACTGTTGCAGAAAAGATAATGACAGAACGACCTATTGAAAGATTAAAATACTACGCTGAAAAAAATAACTATTCCTTAACTAATTACTCCATCCATAAAGTAAAAAAATACGCTCCCGGAGTTTGGCACGTAGTTGTCGATGCAGAATTTGAAAAAAGAAAATAAATTGGATTTTTATAATTATATGACACCTTTTTTGCTTAAAAATTCTTTAAAATTTAAATTTTGAAAAACTATTTTTTTAAAAGATAACCACTTTGAAAAGTCATCAAAGTTGAAGTGTTTCTATTCTCATTAGTGGATCTGATTTTAATATTATATAATTTAGATGTTTTCTTTACAAGATGTGATTATTTTAACACTTAAATGTTTCCATAAGATTCACACACCTACTTAGTTGGAGCTTTCCATCACAAAACGTGCTGATTTTAATTAAGAATTAATAAAAAAATTAGATAGTATAAATTAGTTTCCATCACGAAACGTGCTTATTTTAATTATCTCTTTTAATCACATCTTATTTTGAGTTTGATATGTTTCCATCACGAAACGTGCTTATTTTAATATCACAGTCGTCACAGGGATAGCACTCTTCCGATCCATAATGTTTCCATCACGAAACGTGCTTATTTTAATTTGATACTTTTCCCTTTTCCCAAATAATTAAACCAGTTTCCATCACGAAACGTGCTTATTTTAATGTGGGGCTGGGAAGATTGCTGTATTAATATATGCCTGAAAGAATGTTTCCATCACGAAACGTGCTTATTTTAATTTAACAAAGAAAAAGTTAAAAAAATAAAAGGTGTTGTAAAGTTTCCATCACGAAACGTGCTTATTTTAATAGGACAATCTTTCTTAATTTTATTATAGTATTTTTACTGATATTTATAGTTTTCTATACCAT
>JAADDS010000035.1 GCA_013153845.1 Methanococci archaeon
TCTGCTTAGCCAGAGAGGAATTCAGATGAAAACCTAACGGTTTTCATTACTCTCCTCGCTACGCTCGGAGAATAGGGGATAAGGTTTATATATTCGAAAACGAATACATTCTTATCGATGGGTCGCCTGACCCGGCCCGATGACAGAACCGACCCGATGACCTCCTGGCGACAGGAGTGCAGGGGAGTTCCCTATGGGAACCTCCGCCCTTCAGGGCGGAGAGGAGGTCAGTTTTTACTATTCTAAGTAAATAGCGGGTTTAAACGGAAGTGCATGTCTTTTTTTATTTGCCTTATCTTCTCCATTTATTATTACATCTTCAACATCAAATTCTCTTTTCAAAAACTCTTTTGCATTTTCTAATACTTTAACTTCATTAATTAACTCAGCATTGTTTTTTATTAGCTGATTAACAACTTTAGGGATTTCTTTTCCGTATTTTCTAAATTTGCTTTCTTTCATGATGATGGGCATTAGTTCTTTAATGGTTTTTCCTTCGTTTTCTTTTATTATTTTCAATAGATCGTATTTCCAGTCATCAGCAGTGTATAAATATATTTTTCTTGGTTTAACCTTGGCAACGTTTATTATCTCCTTTATATCTTCTATAACTGCCTTTAAATATTCCTCTCCCTTTTCTATTTCTTCATTTATGAAGTCCTCATTAACATTTGGAAATTTAGAGGTAGAAACAAAGCCCTCTTTTCCTAACATCTCCCACATCTCTTCACATATATGGGGAGTAAATGGACACATTAATTTAATTAAAACTTCCAAAAATTCTTCTAAAACATTTAAATTATCCCCTCCTCTTCTTTTATACCATTTTAAGTTATCCAGTAGTTGATAAATTAAAATACCTGCTTTTCTAAGTTCAAAGTTATCCATAAATTCACTATACTGTTTTATTGCTTTATTTAAAACACTTAGCAACCACTGATCTATATATGTTAATTCCTCATTAACTTTTTCTGTTTTTTTCCTATCTGCAACTTCTTTTGTTAAGAAATAAATCCTTTCTAAAACCTTTTTAGTATTTTCCATCTCTTTGAATTTTATATCTGCATCTTGAGGAAGTTCTGCACATGTTGTTATATAAAATCTACCTACATCTGCTCCAAACTTTTCAGCAACCTCTAAGACAGGTAATACAGGACCTTTCGATTTAGAGAGTTTTTTACCCTCAATTGTAACATAACCGTTAACTACTATCCCTCTCGGCCAGTGTTCCTCTGGAAATATTGCCACATGATTGAATATATAGAAGGTTAAATGGTTTGGAATTAAATCCTTAGCTGAGCATCTCCAATCAACTGGGTAGTAGTAGAGGAACTCTTCTCTCATATTTTTTATAATATCTTTTGATATTCCTGTTTCTTTTTCAATCTCATCGATATTCCCTTTTCCTAAAAATACATAGTCAAATAAAGTTAAGGTCAGTTGTTCAGGTTTTATGTTGTATTGATTTATATATTTAGCAATAGTGTAATAAGCAGGATATATCGTTGAATCAGATAACGATTCTATAACCCAGCCCTCTTCAAATGGGAACTTAGTCCCTAAGCCCCTTCTTCTAACACATGCCTTGTCTTTCATCCAATCGATCTTTTCATGAAAGACCTGCCTTAAATTTTCTGGAATAAATTTCATCCTATCTATACATTTATGTGCTAATTCTTTCCATTTTTCGTCTGAATATTTAATAAACCACTGTCCTTTAACCATCTTCACCATACATGGACATCCGCACCTACAAACCACTTTTTCTTCGCTAAACTCATACATTATCTCTGCAAGACCTTTTTCAATCAGATCCTTTGTTAATTTGTCTTTAACTTCCCTTACGGCAAGTCCCTCATAACCAATACAATTTTCGTTTAAAACCCCCTTATGGAATTCTTCTTTATAAATTTTCTTAGTTGCTTCTTCCAATTTATCCTCTTCTTCCTGACTTTTTATCCCCATCTTTTCAACAATCTCTTTTGCAGGGAACTTTCCATAATTTGGAAGTTTTATTAGAGGAATAAGTCCAATTTTATCAACTAAACCTAAATCCCTTAATGCAATGTAATCGTATGGTGCATGAGCAGGAACTGACATAACACAGCCAGTTCCAATATTGGTTTTTACAAACTTAGCGGGTAGTATAGGAACTTCTTTTCCAGTAATTGGATTTTTGACTTTTTTTCCTACGAGTTTTTCTCCCTTAAATTCTTCGATAATTTCAATTTTCCTATTCTGATGTTTTAATTTTTTAGCACACTCCTTGGCCATTATCCATATTCCATTATCTATTAATTTAACACCTTTATCTGTCTCTTTCTCTAAATAGACCTTTGCTTTAACATAAGTCGCTTCAGGATTAACCCAAACGTTTGTTACTCCAAAGACCGTTTCAGGCCTTAAAGTAGCCATCGGCATTATACAATTATCTTCTGTTGTAAATTTTATTAATGTGTATTCAACCAGTGTGGCATTTTCCCCTATCAAAATATCGTGATCCTCTACCGGATTATCACAACTTGGACAGTATCTAACTGGATGAGACCCCTTAACTATTAAACCTTTTTCTTTTAATTTATAAAATTGCCATTCAATAAATTTGGTAAACACTTCATCGCTTGTTTTGAAATTTCTCCTCCAATCTAAACTAAATCCCATTCTTTTAAATGCCTCTTCTGCTTTTTTTGAGAAGTATTCTACTATCTTCTCAGGGGTTGTTAATTCGAGAAGGTCTTCCTCCGGAATTCCATGCAATTGAGTATAAGCCCATATTGTTTTTTCATCCCTATTTTTTATCAATTCAGCCAAACCTAAGATTGGAGTTCCAGTAACGTGATAACCAAATGTCCACAAAACATTTCTATTTTTCATTCTTTGAAATCTTGCAACAACTTCCGGGATTGTAAATGTTCTTAAATGTCCTGCATGTAAAACACCATTTAAATAAGGAAAAGCAGCCGTTATAAAGAACTTTTCCCTTTCATCAGGATTTGCTTCAAATAATCTTGCTTTTTCCCACCTTTCCTGCCATTTTTTTTCTATTTTTTTAAAATCAACACTCATAATCATCCCTCACATGATCTATTTTTTTATATTTTTTGTTTAATAATTTAATTTTTAAATAATATTTTATTATTTTATGTATTTCAAATCGTTAAATAATGGCATTGGTTATTAAAATTAGAGTGTAAAACGAATATATTAATCGCGTAATTACTACATTAACTACTGCCAATCTAACTTAGTAGGGCAATAATTTTTAATACACTGCTCAAAATATGACGAGAAAATATTACTCAAATAGATATATAAAAATTGAGTTTGGGGAAAGTATGGACAAGTTTAAAGATAAAGTATTTGGAGCCGTTTTTGGAGCAGTTATTGGAGATGCCTTGGGAATGCCAACTGAAAACTTGACAAGGGAGGATATAAAATCTCTTTATGGATTTGTAGAGGATTATGTGGAACCAAAAAATTATTTATCTGGAAAATTGGAAAAGGGAGAGTGGACTGATGATACAGAACAGGCAATCTGTGTTATAAACTCAATAGATATGGATGGTGTAGATATTGAAAAATTTGCTAAATGCCTGATCGAATGGGCTAAAAAGAATCCTCCTGATATTGGGTTAACATCTTTAACAGCAATAGAGAAATTAAAAAATAATGATTATTCAGGAGTTGATAGTAGTAGTTGTGGAGCAGCAATGAGAGCTTACCCCCTTGGTTTAGTGTTTTATGATGATCATAAAAAGTTAAAGGAGGAGGTTATAAAAATATCGAAGATAACGCATAACAACCCTACTGCGATTGCAGGATCTTTATCTATTGCATTTTTTGTTAGCAGAGCGTTGATCGGTAGAAAGGATGTTGATCTTTTAGATGAGTGCTGTAATTTCATAAAAGATGTTGATGAGAGTTTTTCAAAAAGGATTTTAGAGATAAAACATTTCATAAATAAGGAATTTGAAGAGGCGTTTGATCATTTTGGAACGGGTGTAAAAACTGAGGATGTTGTTCCGTCTGCAATAGCTTCTTACCTTATAACAAATGATTTTAAGGAAGGAATGCTTGCATGTGTAAATGCAGGTGGAGATACCGATAGCTTAGCTTCAATGTATGGAGCAATTTCTGGAGCATTTTTTGGATTTAAGAATATTCCAGAAAGATGGATCTCTGGATTAAAACATAAAGATATGATTTTCAACCTTGCAAATAAGTTATATTCAATATTGGAAAAAAGAAGAAAATTAAAATAGATAAAGAATTAAAAAAATAATATTAAAAATTAAGTTTATTAACTTTAATTGAATTTTTAGTTGTCATAGACAGTGAATTCAACTTTTACCACTTTACTTACTCCTTCATTTGATGTAACTTTTAATGGGACTTCAAAGGTCATCCATCCATCATTTGTGGTTCCTTTATAGTTTGGTAATTTTATGGTGTTGAAGAATAGGTAAGTATTTACCGTTGTCTCTGAATTTTTCTGTAAGGTTCCTATAACATATTCTGGATTGTTAAATAATGAATCCAACGCTTTTGGTTTAAGGAACCATGTTGCCACTAATGTTCCGTTTCCAAATGCTGGTTTAAACTCTTCTCCACTTGCAGTATACAATTTAACATTACTACAAGCAGTATCATTCATTGGCCACGTGGTTTCTAATATTGGGGCTACTCCTGTAGTAGAATCTACTGCAGTCCACTGGGATTCATTTAAAACTCCTACTTTTGAAGATAATTCTCCATAGGTATCTCTTGTTTGATTCCATGCAACCACATAGCCACTTGAAACTTCATACATGCCTGAAGAGTTTATATAACCTACAAACACGTCTCCATTCTTATCAAGTAGTTGATAGTTATCATTTAAATGTAGCCAGTAAGCATAAAACTTCACATCACTATTTTTAAACGCAGTTGTATAGGTTCCTCCCATATTCACTATCTCTGGAGTTCCTCCAATGACTTTAACGCCTGTTAATTTGTAATCTTGTGTATCAATAGTTACAGGTATTTGAATGATAAATCTCTCATCATAAAATACAGTTCCATATGTAGTATTATATACTGCGTTTGAGCCCCATGAACTTGTTGAAGGGATTCCAATGTATCCATTACCTGCTGGGAATCCAAGCCAAGAGCTGTCATCATCAACTTCTTGATGTTTTATATTGTTTATGCACGTTGCAGAGACCCTGATTGCGTTCGCATCATAGAACATATTTGATGTCGTGCCTTCAAGAGCTCCCTGGGTTTTTTGCTGACTACTGCTAAACAATCCATTACCCCATGCATAGAATACTGCTCCTACAACTATTGTAACTCCTAACACTATTAGTAGGGCAAGTATTGGAGATAGTGCCTTTTTATTCTTTAAGAAGTCGAACATTAGCAATCCCCTCGTTATTTTGGTATTACGATTAAATATAATTCAAATATTTATTATTATCTTATGTTGGTTTTTATGTAGGTAGTATTACGAAATTAGATTTTGTATGATTACGTATATATAGTTTACGATTTTTTTATAAAAAATAATACATTATATTAACATCTAAAAAATTAGTAATAAAAAGGAATTTTAAATATTTTAAAATTTTTTTGAATATTAGGATTAATATTAACTCGAAGATTTGCATTTTTTGAATTTCTCTGTTAAGGTTTAAATACCAATTCCACTAAATAATAAAATTGTCAAAAGTTTTTTTAAGGTGAGATTAATGTTGAGTGAACCAGTAAAAGAGATAATGACGAGAGAGGTTGTTACTGTAAGTCCTGACACTCCCGTTTCAAAAGCACTCGGAATTATGGAGGAGAATGGGTTTCATCATTTAATCGTTGTGGATAAAAAAGATGGTAAGGAGGAGTATTATTTAATAAGCATGAGGGATCTATTATTGGCATCATCAACAGACGAAGAAGTTAGATCACTCATGTATAAAGCACACTGCATTCATGAAGACACACCTGTTTTAGATGCAGTTTGCGAGATGTTAGATAGTGGACAAAGGGCAGCCCCAATAGTTAATAATGTTGGAAAGATGGTTGGAATTATAACAGATTATGACATAATGGCAAGAGTTGCGAGATCTAAAATAATGAAAGACACAAAAGTTACCAAGATAATGACAAGAAATGTAATAACCATTAATGAAAATGATTCGATAGGAAAGGCGAGAGCGTTAATGAGAGATAACAACATAGGGAGATTAGTTGTTGTAGATGACGAAGGTAATCCTGTGGGAATGGTTACAGAAGTAGATATATTAAAAAAGGTCTTTAAACCAAAGAGAAAAATGACAGCTGGGGACTTTAAAGGGGAGAAAGTTCCAAGGATGGGACAACCAGTTAAGTTGATTATGAACACTCCTCTGATAACCGTAGATGCCGATGCTACTGCCGCAGATGCTGCGAGAGTTATGCAGGAGTATGATATTAGAGGAGTGCCAGTCGTTAAAGGAAAATCGTTAAAAGGAATTATAACAAGATTAGATATTATCAAATATATTGCTGAATTGAAAAAAGGAGCCATGATTGAAATTGAATTGCACGGGACACTGGATCCTGAATTTAAAGATCTTGCTGAGAGAATTATTGCAACAGAAGTTAAAAAGATGGTTAAACATGCTGGAAAAATACACTGGATAAAGATAACAATTAAAAAAGATAGGGATAAAGGAGGAGTTCCATATTACAGAATAACAACCTACGTTAAAACACCAAACAAGTTATATGTTGGAGAGGGTAGACCAAAGGCCTCATTACCAAATAAATTGGAAGCAGAAGGAGAAGATATTGCCTACGTTTCTGAGCATGAGAGATGGGAGTTTATTGATGTTTTGAAAGAATCGTTGGAATCAGTATTAAGACAGTTAGAGGCGGACTTTGATAAATATCATCCGAAACATAGTGGAAAGTTAATCAAAGGCCAAATTCCAGAAGAATTTAACCCAGAAGAGTTTAAAAAGGAGGAATAATTTAGCATCAACTAAATAATCCCACAATGATTAATTTTTATTTTTTTATTTTTAATTTTTAGTAGCTATATTAATAAATATATAAACTAAAAAATGAAAATAAAATTTTTTATAATATTTTTAATTTTTAATTTTGGTAAGGTTAGTCAATCTTTTAATCGCTCCATGTCTTAAAATTGAATGGAAAAACTTTTAATATAAGTGATTCATATGGAGGAGTTAAAAGTTAGGAAAATTACAAATGGGACTGTTATTGACCATATAGATGCTGGAAAAGCATTAGTTGTTTTTAAGATTTTAAATGTTCCAAAAGGGACATCTGTAATGATCGCCATAAATGTTCCTTCAAAAAAGAAAGGGAAAAAGGATATTTTAAAAATTGAAGGAATCGAGTTAAAGAAAGAGGATGTTGATAAAATATCGTTAATATCCCCAGATGTAACCATTAACATTATTAGAAATGGAAGAGTAGTTGAAAAACTCAAACCGCAAATTCCGAATGAAATTGAAGGCATATTAAAATGCACAAATCCAAACTGTATAACAAATAAAGAGCAAATACGAGGAAGATTTAAGATTGAAAATACATCTCCACTAAGAATTAGATGTCATTATTGTGAAAAATATTTAAATGAAGTACTTTTTGAGTAAACGTTTTTATTTTTATCAATCTTTTTTAATGTTTTTTTAAGGTTTTTATAGAACCCTGCCCTTAACCTTATTTATATCAAATTTTGCAGTTTTTGCTATTGCCATAACAGCCAAAACCCCCGCTTGCAGAGGATCACCAACCACGAGATCAACTACCTTAGGAACCGACCCAAACATCTTCAAACTAATAACTGGAATATCTGACTTCTCTTTTAGTTCTTTAACTGCCTCCGTTATCTTTCCACCCATTAAAGAGCCGGCTAAAACTAAAATTCCTACTCGTGGGAGGGTAGCTACTGCCTTAACTGCCTCATACAAGTTTTCCTCTCCAACGATCGGGAGAGTGTCTACGCTTATCCTCTCTCCTCTTATATTGTGTCGGTCTGCTTCGCTTATAGCCCCCCTTGCAACCTCTGCAACCTGTGCTCCACCCCCAACAATAATAACCCTCTTACCATATATCTTTTTTAGAGAATTGTGAATTTCAAATCTTTTTACATGTTTACATTCTTTAAGTTTGTCATTCAGGAGAGTTAAGTTCTTTATTCCCTCTATTTCCATATATATAAATCCCACGTCTTGATCTTCTTTTATAAACTGCTGAGTGTAGGTTATATTACCCCCAAGCTCATATATAATTCCCGTTAATTTATGCAATACTCCAACTTTGTTTTCTGCCTCAACACTTAATCCAATCTCCATATACACCATCTTTCGAATTTTTAAATAGGATTATAGATCTGCCTCTTTTATTGCCTCATAGAGTGAATCACATAAATAGTTAATCTCTTCCTCTGTTATTGAAAGTGGTGGGACTAAGATCACTACATTTCCAATTGGTCTCATATATATTCCTCGTTCTAATAATTTTTCAGCAACTCTATAACCAGCTTTATACCCATAAGGGTATGGTTCTTTTGTTTCTTTATCTTTTACAAGTTCTATTCCTATCATAAATCCTCTTCCTCTCACATCTCCAACATGATCGAGTTCTTTTAACTTTTTTAGTTTTTCATGTAAAAGTTTTATCTTGGGTTGTATTTCTTCTAAAACGTTTTCTTTTTCAAATATCTCTAATGTTGCCAGTGCGGCTGAGCATAAGAGTTGGTTTCCTGTATATGTATGGCCATGGTAGAACTGCTTACTTTCTCCAAACTCTCCTAAAAATTGGTTATATATCTCATCAGTGGTTAATGTAGCTGCTAATGGTAAATATCCTCCTGTTATTCCCTTTCCAAGACATAAAATATCTGGTTTTTCTAACTTTTTCAAATCCTCGTTATCACAAAAAAACATCTTTCCAGTTCTTCCAAATCCTGTGGCTACTTCATCTAAAATAAATATAATATCATTTTCTTTACATGCCTTTGCTACTCCTTCAATATACCCATCTGGAAACGGGATCATTCCAGCAGATCCTCTAATCCCTCCTTCAAGAATAACACAAAACACTTCATCTGCTTTTTTTTCAATTAGATCGAGCATCTCATCTAAACAACGCATATCACAACCCTTTTCATTTCTCTCATCAGTGTCTTTAAATGAGTGGTATTTGCATCGGTAGCAGTAAGGAGGATCAGCATGATACCCTTTAAAAAGAAGAGGTTTAAAAATTCCATGAAAGAGTTCACTTCCTCCGACACTCATTGCTCCAACAGTATCTCCGTGGTATCCTTCTTTAACTGAGATGAATTTATTCCTCCCTTTGTCTCCTCTTAATACATAGTATTGGTATGCCATTTTAACCGCGATCTCTACGGCTTCTGCTCCATCTTCAGAATAGAACACTTTTGTCAAATGGTTTGGAGTTATGTCTATCAATTTTTTTGCTAATAATATAGAGGGAACATTTGCACTTCCCAATAGTGTTGAGTGGCAGATTTTTTCGGCCTGTTTTTTTATTGCGTCGATTATTTCTTTCCTACTATGTCCAAAGAGATTACACCATATTGAAGAAACAGCATCTAAATATCTTTTTCCATCTATATCAATTAGATAGTTTCCTTCTCCCCGCTCTATGATCAGATTTTTTGAGTCCCTATATTCTTTCATTTGTGTATATGGGTGCCAAATATGTTCCTTATCCCATTTTTCAAGCAAATCTCTGTTCATGCTTTCACCTCTTTTTATCTTAACATCTTATTTTAACATTTAAGGAATTAACTAAAATCAATAAAATTGCAAATAAAAATAAAAATAATAAAACAAAATGTGTTAAGTTAAAAGCTTTTTGTCATTTTTATCTAAAATTTGATAATTTATCGAGAATCTTAAAAATATAAATTGTATATATTATCACTCTTCTTTATTATATTTCTTGATTATATTTCTTGCTTTTTTAAGTTTATAACAAAAGGGTAAATGATAAAATATATATCAAAATATTTGGGCTATATAACATGTGCAAATAAGATTAAAATATTTTTATTCTTAAATTTTTGTTTTTATTTGGTTATCATTCTTTGGTTCTGGATCAAGCTTAAATTCAAAGTGTTAATTTTATAAATACAAAATTGCTATAAAGGATTATAACCTATAATATCTGATGTTATGCTCACTATTATTTTCATTATTATTGCAATTATGTCAATATATTAACTTTAACATTCAAATATATGAGTGATGGTTATGATTCATGTTGCATGTTCAGAAAATATGAGAAAATATTTTGAAAATATTGTAAAAGAAGTCGAAAAACTTTACAAAATAGCAGAAGAGTGTAGAAACAAAGGATTTGATCCTACTGATGAAGTAGAAATTCCCTTAGCTGTTGATATGGCAGATAGGGTTGAAGGATTAGTTGGGCCAAAAGGTGTGGCAAAACGAATAAGAGAGTTGGTAAAAGAACTTGGAAAAGAACCTGCCTCTTTAGAGATCGCTAAGGAGATCGTTGAGGGAAAATTTGGAAATTTTGATAAAGAAAAAAAGGCGGAACAGGCGGTTAGAACTGCACTTGCGGTTTTAACGGAAGGAATTGTCGCTGCTCCACTCGAAGGAATCGCAGATGTTAAGATCAAAAAAAATCCAGATGGAACTGAATATTTAGCAATCTATTATGCAGGGCCAATAAGAAGTGCAGGAGGAACTGCTCAAGCCCTATCGGTTTTAGTTGGGGATTTCGTAAGAAAAGCTATGAATTTAGATAAATACAAACCAACGGAAGATGAGATCGAGAGATATGTGGAGGAAGTTGAGTTATATCAATCAGAAGTTGGGAGTTTTCAATACAGCCCAACCGCAGATGAAATTAGAACTGCTATAAGAAATATTCCCATAGAGATTACAGGAGAAGCAACAGATAACGTTGAAGTTTCCGGACATAGAGATCTTCCGAGAGTTGAGACAAATCAAATAAGGGGAGGAGCTTTATTGGTTTTAGTTGAAGGGGTTTTGCTAAAAGCACCAAAAATATTGAGACACGTTGATAAATTGGGAATAGAGGGATGGGATTGGCTTAAAGATCTAAAGGGTAAAAAAGATGATAATAAATCAGAGGAGAAAGTGGAAGATGAAGAGATAGATGAAGAGAACGATGAAGAATTAGAAGGATACTGGAGAGATGTTAATATAGAAGCAAATAAAAAGTTTATAAGTGAAGTTATTGCTGGAAGACCTGTTTTTGCCCATCCTTCAAAGGTTGGAGGATTTAGATTGAGATATGGAAGGAGTAGAAATACTGGCTTTGCTACGCAAGGTTTTCATCCTGCATTGATGTATTTAGTCGATGAATTTATGGCAGTTGGGACTCAACTTAAAACAGAAAGGCCCGGAAAAGCAACATGTGTTGTGCCAGTTGATAGTATTGAGCCACCAATTGTTCGTTTGAAAAATGGAGATGTTGTTAGAGTTGAAACAGTCGAAAAAGCAATTGAATTGAGAAATAGAGTTGATGAAATTTTATTTTTGGGAGATGTTTTAGTTAATTATGGTGATTTTTTAGAGAATAACCACCCTCTCCTACCAAGTTGTTGGTGTGAGGAGTGGTATGAACAACTCCTAAAATCAAAAAATATCTCCTACAATGAAGAGTTTATAAAAAACCCAAAACCAGATGAGGCAGTGAAATTTGCCTTAGAGACAAAGACCCCTCTCCATCCAAGATTTACATACCACTGGCACGATGTTAGTAAAGAGGAGATAATACTACTAAGAAACTGGCTTTTAAAAGGAAAAGAAGATAATTTTGAAGGAAAAAAAGTTTGGATTGTTGACTTAAAAACGGAAGATGATAAAAAGGCAAAGAGGGTTTTAGAGTTAATTGGTTGCTGTCATTTAGTTAGAAATAAAAAGGTTGTAATTGAGGAGTATTATCCTTTACTCTACTCTCTTGGGTTTGATGTTGAGAATAAAAAGGATTTAGTTGAAAATA
The DNA here is from genome assembly GCA_013153845.1 of Methanococci archaeon. Classification (GTDB taxonomy): domain Archaea; phylum AGJL01; class Methanococci; order Methanococcales; family Methanocaldococcaceae; genus Methanocaldococcus. Next base: position 12,007 of record JAADDS010000035.1, read on the forward strand.
TAGAAGAAATTGCAAACTCTGCCAAAAATTCTATCCATTTCGTAAACTTGTTATCTCCTTTTGAAGTTAGAAGAAACACCTATGTTTATGTCGGAGCAAGAATGGGAAGACCAGAGAAAGCTGCCCCAAGAAAGATGAAGCCCCCAGTTAATGGTTTATTCCCAATAGGAAACGCTGGAGGACAAGTTAGGTTAATAAACAAAGCAGTTGAGGAAAACAATACAGATGATATTGATGTTTCATATACCATATGCCCAAAGTGTGGAAAAATTTCTTTATATAGAGTTTGCCCATTTTGCGGAACTAAGGTGGAGTTAAATAAGTTTGGAAAGATAAAAGCTCCTCTAAAAGATTATTGGTATAATGCGTTAAAAAGGTTGGGAATAAATAAGCCAGGAGATGTTAAGTGTATTAAGGGGATGACATCAAAGCAGAAGATCGTTGAGCCATTAGAAAAAGCAATTTTAAGGGCAATGAATGAGGTTTATGTCTTTAAGGATGGAACTACAAGATTTGACTGCACAGATGTTCCAATAACCCACTTTAAACCAAATGAAATAAATGTTGGTGTTGAAAAGCTTAGAGAGTTGGGTTATGATAAAGACATACATGGCAGAGAGTTGGTTGATGGAGAGCAGGTTGTTGAACTAAAACCACAGGATGTTATAATTCCAGAAAACTGTGCAGAGTATTTTGTGAAGGTTGCAAACTTTATAGATGAGTTGTTAGAAAAACTCTATAATATGGATAGATTTTACAATGTAAAAGAGAAAAAGGATTTAATTGGACATTTAGTTATCGGAATGGCTCCTCACACATCTGCAGGTATGGTTGGAAGAATAATTGGTTATACTGAGGCAAGAGTTGGTTATGCCCATCCTTACTTCCACGCTGCAAAGAGAAGAAACTGCTTTCCAGGGGATACAAGGATTTTAGTAAATATAGATGGAAATGTTGAGAGAATTACATTAAAAGAACTATACGAGTTGTTTGATGAAAAATACGAGGTCTTTGAAAACGATGCATTCGTCAGAAGAAAGCCGAAGAAAAATGTTAAAGTTTATTCTTTCGATACAGAAAGTAAAAAAGTAGTTTTAACAGATATTGAGGATGTTATAAAGATACAATCTCCAAATCATCAAATAAAGATTACGTTAGATGGAAACAGAGAGTTTATAACAACCCACGATCACCCAGTTATGGTTTATGAAAATGGCAAATTTGTTAAGAAATTAGGTATGGATGTTAAAGAAGGGGACTTAATGCTTATTCCAAAGATTGATTTTGAAGAAGATAATATAGAGGAGTTCGACTTATTAAAAGAATTCTCAAAAGAAGAGTTTAAAGATCTGTGGAGTATTTTAAGAGTTATAGGAATTAGTAATTGGATTAAAGAAAATATTGGTAAAGAATTAATTAGAGAGTTGAAGTTAGATGAATATTTAAAATATGATACAATACCCTTAGATAAACTTCTTATATTATTAGAAAAATCAAATTTAACAATTGATGAAGTTCCAAAAAACTGTTATATTGCAGTTAAAGATGATAAAACGAATATTAATAGGATTATTAAAATTGAACCCTTATTAAAGCTTATTGGCTACTATCTCTCTGAAGGATATGCAAGAAAATCAAAAACTGTCTATCACATAAATTTCTCAAATTCAGAAGAAGAAATTAGGGAAAATATTAAAAAATCCATAAAAGAGGCATTTGGAGATATAAACATATATGAGAGCAAAGAAGAAGGAAAATTGAGCTTATCATCAAGAGTTGTTTATTTATTCTTCACAAGAGTTTTAAAAATTGGTAAAAATGTAAAATCAAAGAGAATTCCAAGATTTATTTTTAAATTGCCAAAAGATAAGGTTAAATTAATGTTATCTGCCTACTTTGATGTAGAGGGAAGCATTTCCAATACAAAACCGAGAATTTCTGTTTATGGTGTAAATAAAATGTTGTTAGAGGATATTGATTTACTTCTAAATAGATATGGAATTAAAACTTACTGGACAGTTTTGAAATCGAATATTTATGCCCTAAATATAGCTGGATGTTATTGTGATATATTCTTTAAGGAGATTGGATTTTTCTTAAAAAGAAAGCAGATGATCTATAAATTGCATAAAAACAGAAAAATAAATGATAATTTAACAGAACATAACTTTGGTTGGATTGTAAAAGTTAAAAAGGTTGAAATAATAAAATCAAAGGATGAATTTATCTATTCCTTAAATGCTAAAAAGTATCACAACGTAGTTATAAATGAGAACATTCAAACATATCAATGTGATGGAGATGAGGACAGTTTCTTCCTACTTTTAGATGCATTCTTAAACTTCTCTAAAAAATTCTTGCCAGACAAAAGAGGAGGACAGATGGATGCTCCGTTGGTCTTAACAACCATATTAGATCCGAAGGAGGTTGATGGAGAAGTTCATAACATGGATACGATGTGGAGTTATCCATTAGAGTTTTATGAAAAAACCTTAGAGATGCCTTCTCCAAAAGAGGTTAAAGACATTATGGAGACGGTTGAGGATAGGTTGGGAAAGCCAGAGCAGTATGAGGGGATTGGCTACACTCATGAGACGTCAAGAATTGACTTAGGGCCGAAGGTTTGTGCATATAAAACACTTGGTTCGATGTTGGAAAAAACCGCCTCTCAGTTGCTTGTTGCAAAAAAAATTAGGGCTACGGATGAAAAAGATGTTGCTGAGAAAGTTATTCAATCCCACTTTATTCCTGATTTAATAGGTAATTTAAGGGCTTTTTCGAGACAGTCAGTTAGATGCAAGTGTGGAGCAAAATTCAGAAGGGTTCCATTAAGAGGAAAATGCCCAAAGTGTGGATCAAAGCTTATTCTTACAGTTTCAAAAGGGGCTGTTGAAAAATATATGGATGTTGCTGAAAAAATGGCAGAGCAGTATGATGTAAACAACTATATAAAACAGCGACTAAAAATCATCAGAGAGGGAATAAACTCAATATTTGAGAATGATAAAAGTAAGCAGGTAAAGTTAAGCGACTTTTTCAAAATTGGATAAGAATTTTTTAAATTTTTAGTTTTTAATTTAGATTTTTTAGATGGTTTATTGACTATCTTTTTAAGAGCACGTTATCTCCTACATTAACACCTATATGATCAGCAACTGGTTTGCATTTTGCCTTTAATATATAATATATTGGTTTTTTTATTCTGTCTTCATATTCTGTTAAACTTTCATAATTGCCCATTCCCTTAGCCACGATTATATCTGCTGTTTCAAACTCTTTTATAAATTCTGAAGAGCATTCTTCTAAGATAACTCCTATTATGTCTGAACCTGTTGTTATAACTCTTCCAATCTCATCAATTTTTGCAATTTTCGCATCTTCTAATGTAGCATCGTTCAATATTGGCTTTCCTTTAACAACTGCAACAATTTCTTTTCCATATTTTTTGATCTCTTCCATTAAGACCCTATCAAATATTATCTCTCCTGCATTATCACAGATATATAAAACTTTTTTTACATCCTTATTTTTTAAATCATCCAATAGTTCTCTACTGTTATCTAACGCCAACGTTCCGTTTAGGGTTTCTTCGATCATTTTTTCAATATCAACTTCTACACTGTAAGCTCCGAAGTCAATAACATTTCCAGCAATTGCTGCCAAAACCTTCTTTCTTAAACGTTCGAGATCATCTCCCTCATCACTCATTTTTCTAACTTTTTCCAAATATTTAAGTGCTATTTTATTGGCTTTTTCTTTTAATGTTTTGTAAGGATCGCTGTTTCCACTAATCTTTTTTAAATGCCTATGAACCACAGTTCCCATCCACGCAGGAACTGCATCTTCCCCATAAACCTCTGTAATAACAGACATTGTATCTTTTATGAGTTTAAATTGCTCACTTTCATCTCTTGATATTTCTTTTACAACTTCAACAACCTGCCTAACTATACAGATAGCACATTCGGGTTTTATTTTCACAATTTCACCTTTTTTATATTTTTTATTAAATATTTTTATTTATTTTTTATTTTAAAATTTTAGATCTGTTTATTCTTACCTTCTGTTTTTATCTTTCCGATTTTGAAGTGTTCAGTGTTTTTAGTATTCTATTTACATCTTTCTCTTTTGCTCTAAATGTTATAATATGTGTTGATCCCTCTATTATATCTTCTATTATTTCTGTGTTTTCATAAAGATAAGATATAACTTTTGGATCGCAGGTTTCAACGGTTCCTGTTGAGAGATTTAAGTTTTCTAAGATTTTTGAAATGAGAAGATCGATATTTTCTCCATATCTTGCAGAAACAAATATTGGATTTACTAAGTATCTTTCAAGTTTATTTAATATCTCATTTTTCTTTTTTTCTGAGATTTTGTCTACCTTGTTAAGAACGGTAATTATTGGGGATTTGCAGTTAATTTTACTTAAAATTTCATGATTTACCTTTAACTTCCTTTCGATCTCCTCAACACTATCGGAAGAATCAACCACTATCAGTATTAAATCGCTGTTTGCACTTTCTTCAATTGTTGATAGAAATGCCTCTATCATGAACGGAGGAAGATCATCCATAAATCCAACTGTGTCAGTAATCAACACCTTTCTTTTGATACCTTTTATCGCCCTTGTTGTTGTGGTTAACGTTGTAAAAACCTGATTTTTGGATTCTTTATTTTCTCCTGTTAGTATGTTTAATAAACTTGTTTTTCCAGCGTTTGTATATCCAATTAATCCTACAGAATCGAATTTTTCTCTACTCTTTCTTGCAATTTTTCTATGCTCTTTAACCTTTTCTAACTTTCTTTTTATTGTTGCGATTTCTTTTTTTATTTGTTGGTAGTATTTCTCAACTTCATAATCTCCATAACCTCCAAATCCCGGCTGTTCCCCCATTTTAGCTAATCTGACTTTTTCTCTTGCTCTTGGAAGCTCGTATTGGAGTTCTGCTAATCTAACTTGCAGTTTTGCCTCTTTGGTTCGGGCATGTTTATAAAATATCCTCAAAACAAGCTCAACTTTATCTATTACTTCAACTTTAAATTTTTTTGCTAAATTATACTTCTGAGAAGGAGTTAATATATTCCCAATTATAACTATTTCGATATTATTTTCTTTTATTGTTTCTACTAACTTTTCCACTAATCCACTACCTATTTGATACTTTGGATCTGGCTTTCTAACTTGAACAACCGATTTAATTGGCCTATATAAAACCTCTGCCAATTCTTTCAACTCTCCAATGCTTTTACCATCATATTTTTTATCTTTTCTTAAAATTAACAATGCTCTTTTTTTAATTATCTCTCCTCCGTAATCTTCTAATTTTTATAAAAACTTAAATCTAAATTTAAAATTTTTAACACTTTCTATCTATTTTTTAATTTAATTTATTTTTAATTTATGCAATCTATTTTAATATTTATCCACTATACAAGTATATCTAAATATTTCAATTGTAAGATATATATTTTAAATTAAAAATTTTTAAATTTTTAAGAGAGTTGTGATTAGTGGGTATGTATTAAATATAAAAAAACTACAAAATGTGCAATATTAAGAGTTATATTTCAAAAAATATTTCCAGAAATGAGAGTTTTATGGGTATTTTGCATACTTTTCTTTTTATATAGTGGATTTATATCGAATTTAAGTATTCATTTTTATAAATTATACCATCATGTCCAGTTATGATATGCTTCCCAAGTAATTTTATCCTCCTTAAACTTCCCTTAGTAGCCCTGTAATCAACGATCTTGCTGGGAAAAATATCTTTTAAGATAGTGTCTTTTAATGGAACTGTGTCTCCTGCTATAATGTAGTTGTCATAGATTATAGATATGGAGCCGTAAGTGTGTCCCGGGGTTTTTAATATTGTTATTTCATCATCTTGAAATTTTTCGATAGGAGTGTAATCTTCAACCTCATCTATGTTTGAATACAACTCACAGCCGTTGTAGTTTATTATACTTTCCTGTGAAGAAGCATATATTTCAGCGTTTTTAAACATCTCATTGTTCTCAATATGCCCCCTGTGTCTGTGTGTGTTGATAACAACATCTATATCTTTTACATCCAACTTTAATTTTCTTAGTTCGTTTATTATAATGTCTTTTTTGTCTTTTGTGGATGTGTCGACAATTATATTATGGTTTTTAGTTTGTATTAGGGTTATAGAGGATGATGACTTCTTAATCGAATGATCTTTTTCTATGATCTCTCCTTTGTATAGAAGTTTTATCATCATAATCACCCACATAATTAAATAGGATATATGATTCCTTATTCCTTATGAAGTATATATGTCTTTCGATTTCTTTTATTTTTGTTAATTTTTTTAAATTTTATGTTTTTATTTATATTTTTATATTTTTTTATATTTTATTTCTGTTCCTATAATTTATAGGAAATATGATTCCTAATTCCGAAAAGTATATATATTATAAATTGCACTAATGTCTATATCAAACACCGCAGATGATATTATGAAAAAGACAGGAATCATGCTAATATTGCTAATAACTCTATCTTTCTCAGGATGCACGCAAAAATCAAACAATAATAACGTTATCCATGCATATGTTGGGGCAGGAATGCAGAAACCAATGGATGAAATAGGAAAGATGTTTGAAAAGAAGTATGGGATAAAAGTGGAGTATGATTACGCAGGAAGCGGGTATCTCTATTCAAAAATACTCGCTTCAAGAGATGGAGACATATTCATGCCCGGAGATACTTTCTACGTAAATGAACTTAAAAAGAAAGGTCTTATTTTAAAATACGAAAATCTTACTAAACACATTCCTGTTATAGTGGTGCAAAAAGGAAATCCAAAAAATATATCCTCACTTAAAGATCTGGCCAAGCCAGGTATAAAAATAGCGTTAGGAGATGAGAATATAGCCATAGGTAGAACTGTTGATAAAATTTTAAAAAAAGCAGGAGGAAATATCTCAAAAGGTGTAAATAAGAATGTAGTGGTTAGAGGAGCTACTGTAAAACAGGTCTTACTGTATGTTGTAAATAAGGATGTTGATGCTGCAATAGTTTGGAGAGCAGATGCACTGGAAGAGAAAAATAAAGTGGACATAATCCCGATAAACCCTAAATACAATATTATAAAAACCGTTCCAATCGCAATACTTAATACAACAAAAAATAAATCAAACGCAGAGAAATTCTACAAATTTGTTTTAACAGATGGAAAGAAGATATTTGAAAAGTATGGGTTTGAAATATCTCAAAATAACAACTAAAATAGGAGAGATTATGTTAAAGATCTCCTTTACACCATTAATCGTATTTCTATGTTTATTAATTTTTATCGTAGGTTCAATTATAGGAGAGATCTCTTTAAATGACTTGATTAATGCAATATCCTCTGAAGAAGTTAGATTTTCGGTTGCTCTTAGTGTAAAATGTTCAATAATTGCAACAGCAATTGCTCTATTAGTAGGGGTGCCATCTGGCTATGCACTTGCAAGATACCGATTTAGAGGAAAAGAGATTATTGACAGCTTAATAAATCTTCCGATCTTACTTCCACCTCTTGTGCTTGGATTTGGATTACTTTTATTTTTAGGAAATACTTGCATTGGGCAATTTATTAATAATACAATCGATCTGATATTTACTCAAAAAGGTATAATACTGGCACAGTTTGTAATAGCAACTCCATTTATAATTAGAACAACAAGAGCTGTCTTTGAAAGTATAGATGTGAAATATGAATATGTGGCTCAAAGTTTGGGTTTGAGTAGATCTGAAAGTTTTTTAAAGATCACTCTTCCAATGGCAAAAAGTGGGATACTTGCCGGAGCAATTCTCGGATGGGCAAGAGCTATCGGAGAATTTGGAGCAACGTTGATGATTGCAGGAGCCACAAAGATGAAGACAGAGACACTTCCAATAGCGATATTTTTAAATGTATCCATTGGAAATATAGATCTTGCACTGGCAATTGCAGTCATACATATCGCAATTGCAATATTGGTAATATCATTAATGAAATTTGTGATAAACCTAAATGGTGGAAGATATGGTAGATGTTAAAGAACTTTTAAAAGATCTTGCTGAAAAAAACAGATTATTAAACGAGGAAGTAGAAATAAAAATATCGGACACTAAATTAGATACAACTCGAATTAAGGATTATCCTTTGATGAGTGGGAAAGAGATCTTGTTGAGGGCTGATTTTAAAGGATGTTATGGAGATGCTTTCACAGATAAACCCGTTGAATTTAAAGGAACTATAAGAGAACTTTTGGATAAAGGAAATAGGGCAGAGATGGTGGCAACGTTAAATGCAGTTATGAGGTATCTTGGATTAATAGATAGAACAGTCCACTGCTCAGGGGATGAGCCAGAAAAGTGTGCAAAAGAATTGGTTAAATATCTAAAAGAATTAAATCCAAAAAAGATCGGAGTTATTGGATTACAACCAGCATTTGTTAAAGAGATTGTAGATACCTTTGGAGCGGAAAATGTATTAGTAAGTGATCTAAATCCTGAAAATATTGGAAAAATAAAGTATGGAGTTAAGATAATTCACGGAAAATACAATGAAGAAGTAATAAAAAATTCAGATATTGTTTTAGCAACCGGCTCAACGATTGCAAACGGAACTTTCGAAGAAATCTGGAACCTCGCTAAAAAATACAACAAAAAGATAATATTCTACGGCACAACAATAGCCGGAATCTCTAAAATATTGGGAGTCGAGAGATTCTGCAAGCTTGGGAGATAAATATGCTAAAAATTATAAATTTAAAAAAGAAACTTGCAGATTTTACTCTAAAAATTGACGATCTTGAGGTATGTAAAAATGATTACTTCGTAATTTTAGGATCGAGTGGTAGTGGGAAAACCACACTTCTGGAGATATTAGCAGGATTTAGAAAGGCAGATATGGGGAATATTTATTTGGATGGAGAAGATATAACTAAAAAAGCAATAAGTGATAGAAAGATAGTAATGTGCCATGGTAAATATTTATTTCCTCATTTAAGCGTTAAAGATAATATCGGCATCGGAATAAAGGATAAAAACATCAGAGAAGAACGAGTGAGAGAGATAAGCGAAATGTTGGGAATAACCCATCTTTTAAATAGGAACCCAAAAACACTAAGTAGGGGAGAACAGCAGAGAGTTGCATTGGCAAGAGCACTTGTGGTTAATCCAAAGATCATACTATTGGATGAGCCATTAAACGCATTAGATAAATTAACTCATGAAAATCTTATCATTGAATTGAAAAAAATTCATGAGAGTTTAGATTCAACATTTATCCACGTAACTCATGATTTTATTGAAGCGATCGCACTTGCTAAAAGTATGGCAATAATTAAAAACGGAAATATAGAACAATATGGAGATGTAAATGAAATAATAAATAATCCAAAAAATGAATTTGTAGCGAGATTCGTAGGGTATAAAAACTTTTTAAAAGGGAGAATAAAAAAATATGGAGAGAAATACATATTCAAAGGAGATCTTGACGTTATTATAGACAAAATTAAACCACAAAAAGAAGGAGATGCAATTTTAGCTATAAGACCTGAGGATATAATGCTCGTAGGGGATGGGGGTTGTAGATACCACTACAACAGGGAGAATATATTTACCGCAGAAATAGTAGATGTTTATCCTTTAAGCTTGTCAACAGTTAGGGCAGTGGTTGATATAGAAGGAACACAGTTGGTATGTGAAGTTATAAGATCTAAGGCAAATAGAATGAACTTAAAAAAAGGAAAAAAGGTAAATATATCAATAGCTTATTCAGTAGTTTTAAATAATGAGGCAAAAAGCAAAAATAAAAAAACAAATAAAAAATAAAAATAAAGGCAATAACTACCTTAAATAGATCACTATATAATCAAGGGGTAATTATGAAAGATGAAGTTGATAGAATCGTCAAATTTATAAGGGATAAAGTGGAGGAAGCCAAAGCTAATGGCGTAGTTATTGGATTAAGTGGCGGAATTGATTCTTCATTAACAGCTTATCTATGTGTAAAAGCCCTTGGAAAAGAAAGAGTGCTTGGTATTATAATGCCAGAGAAGTATAGTAATAGGAGAGATATTGAACATGCAAAAATGGTCGCTGAATCTTTGGGGATAAGATATATAATTTCAGATATAACAGATATTTTAAAGGCATTTGGAGCTGGCGGCTATGTTCCAACAAGAGAATTTGATAAAATAGCTGACGGTAATTTAAAGGCAAGGATAAGGATGTGTATTCTTTATTATTTTGCAAACAAGTATAATCTACTTGTAGCAGGAACCGCGAATAAATCAGAAACGTATGTTGGTTATGGAACAAAACATGGAGATATTGCATGCGATATAAAGCCCATTGGGAATTTATTTAAAACAGAAGTCAGAGAAATGGCAAGATATTTGGGAGTTCCAAAAGAGATTATTGAAAAACCACCTTCAGCAGGTCTTTGGGAAGGTCAAACCGATGAGGATGAGTTAGGAGTTAAGTATGAAATCCTCGATAGGATATTAAAGTGTTATGAAGAGGGAATGAACGCTAATGAAGTGGTAGAAAAACTTGGAGTTGAAAAAGAGGTTGTTGATAAGATATTTAACCTTATAAAAAAGAATGAGCATAAAAGAACTCTTCCTCCAACTCCTTAAATTTAATATTTTTAACTTTCTTTTTCTTCTTCTAATTTTACAATGGCCTCTGCAATGTCTCCATTACACTCCTCTAAGACCTTCCTTGCAATATCTTTTGATACATTACACTGATTTGCAACCAACTCTACATCTTCATCTGTTATTTCAATTTTAACTTCTTCACTCTCGCTTATTTCTTCTGCCATTTCTTTTTCTATTTTTTCTTTTTCTATTTTATGTTTTTTAGGTCTTCCAGTTATTGAATATGTTTTAACTCCCAATATATCCATAACTTGGACTTTTGGTTCTTCAAACACCCACTCTTCTTCATCAAATACAAATATTACTTTTTTAACGTTTAAATCTTCAGATTCCATCCCAAAATCCTTCATCATCTTTTGCATCTTTTTTAACATCCTTGGATTCATTTTTCCCGGGAACATAATGTTTCACCTAAAAAGCATTTAATAATTTTTTAACATACTTTAACTATTTTTAACCTTCATCTTTTATATTTTACCGCTTTTATAATTTTCGTTGTTAAACATTTAAAACTGCACCGACTAAAAACGCAATGAGCACCATGTTCATGATAATTTTTAACAATTTTGAAACTTTTGATGCAGTTTTTTTAGTTGGATTTTTTAGCAGGATAATTATTGTCCAAATAAACAGCACATCGCAGAGTGTTATCAACACTAAATAGGAAATACCAAATATTCCAAATATGTAAGGGAGGGGGCTTAACATTATAGCAATGACTATTAAAAAAGAGGCAATAATTAGTGATCTCTTTTTATACATTATTGGAAGTGAAATTACACCTTCTTTTAAATCCCCCTCCATGTCTTCAAAGTCCTTGATGATTTCTCTACCCCATATTGAAAATAGAGAGCAAAGGAATAATATAACGACTGGATAAATATTTTTTCCTGCCACACCTCCGAATAAAAAAACTGATCCTGTTAAATACCCAACTAAGAAATTGCCGATCGGTTTATACTTCTTATATCTTTTTCCATACAGATAAAGAAAGATCGAGTTTATAATCGCAATTATTAATGCATATATATTTATAAAAATAGATAAAAACAAGCCAGTAAAAAGCAGTAAAAAAGAGAAGAATTTCGCTTCTTTTAAAGATATTTTTCCTGATGGTAATGGTCTGAATGGCTTGTTTATTTTATCTATTTCAATATCAAAGATGTCGTTTATTACATTTCCATATGCACATATAAAAAACACAACCAGATACACCAACACGATTTTAAAAATATCAATCTCAAAATTTGAGGAAATTAAATACCCAATAACCCCTCCAAACGAGGCAGTTATGCAATTCTTTATTCTGATCAACTCCAAATAATCAGAAAGTTTTCCCATACCTATCACTTTTAATTTTCATTCGTTTTTCATTTTTAAACTTTTTTATTTTTTATAGGAAAAGATCCACTTTTTCCATGTTTTTAATAAGCCCTCTGTCTGTTATTTTTAACTCTGGAATAACAGGAAGTGAGAAAAAACTCATACTTAAAAATGGATTTTCAAATACGCTCCACTCGTGGATCTTTTCAGAGAGTATCTTCATCTTATTTAGCACATAGTTCCCGTCATCTCCCATAAGCCCCCCAATTGGTAGAGGGAGATAATCTACCACTTCTCCATCTTTAACTGCTATAAATCCTCCTCCAATATCTTTTAATTTATTTACGGCAATTGAAAGGTCTTTTTCACTATTTCCAATTGCTATTACATTATGAGAGTCATGGGCATAGGAAGAAGCTAACGCCCCACAATTTAAAAAATTATAGATCAGTCCTTTTCCAATATTTCCAGTGTTTTTATGTCTCTCAATAACAAATATTTTATTTACCACGTTCTCTTTTAATAGAAGTTTAACCTCTTCGACGCTGAATATTAACTCCTCTGTTATTAACGAGTCCTTAATTGGTTTTATTACCCTAACAAGGCCGTCTCTTTCCTTATAATCAATTCCTCTAATTAAAAACTCCATTTCTTTTTTATATTGATAGTTCATCGTGTTTAAAAGATTTTTTGGAATATTTCTTTTTTTAGTGTTATTTAGGTCATTCAAAATCTCTTCCAAAAATTTTCCTTTTATAATTATATCACAAACTTTAAAATCATTCAAATCGTCAAATATTACAAAACTTGCTTCGTTTCCTGGTTTTATTCCAATATCAAATCCAAAATAATTGGCAGGATTTATTGTAATCATTTGTATTGCCTCTATTGGAGAAATATATTTTATTGCTTTCCTTAATATATTAAACATATATCCATCTGCCTCTCTAATACAGAGATCATCGCTAACTAACATTATATTTCTAATATCTGAGATCTTCTTACAAATATTCAGTAAGTAAATATTTTTAGAGGCAGTTCCTTCTCTAATCATTAATTTTAACCCCAATCTTAGCTTTTCCAATGCTTCCTCTTCTTCTACACTTTCATGATCACTCATTATTCCTGCTTTTATATATTGATTAAGTTCTCTTCCTCTTAACTTAGGACAATGTCCATCTATTAATTTTTTATATCTCTTAGCAACTTCTATTTTTTTCAATATTTCTTCATCCCCATTGATCACTGCCATATAATCCATTACCTCCCCTAATCCCAAAACGTTATCTAATATTATTAACTCCTCTATATCTTTCGCAGTTATTTCCCCTCCGCTGGTCTCTAACTTTGTTGCTGGAACACAAGAGGGGATCATAACATAAACATCCAAGATTTTTGCATTATTTAACATAAACAAGATTCCTTCTTTTCCTGCAACATTTGCTATTTCATGAGGATCTATGACAACTCTACTAACTCCACTTTTTAAAGCGAATTTCTCAAATTCAGAGGGAATTAAGTGGGATGATTCAATGTGAATATGCCCATCTATAAATGTAGGGGATAGGTATTTACCTTTTAAATCAAAAATTTTAATATCTGGATTTGAGATTTCTTTACATATTTTTTCAAAATCGTTTTCTAAGTCCACGAACACGATCTCTTTATTTTCAAATCCAACACTCCCTTTAATAACCTCTCCACTATAAACATCCACAATATTTGCGTTTTTTAGAACGATCATCCTCTATCCCTCTCTATTAAAAATTAAATAAAAATTAAAAATAAAGTTAAAAATAGTTATTCTGATCCAAATAATTTCCCATAATTCCAAAATGGAAGATTTTTTAGAGTATAACTACTTCTCCATCCACAACATCAATTTTAACCAAAGTTTTTATTTTATAACCAGTTTTTTCTTCAACCATCTTTTTTCCATCTCCTCTCTCAATAACACAAATTATATCTTTTATCTCAGCTCCCGCTCTTTCTAATGCATTTATTATAGCAATCATAGTTCCTCCTGTGGAGATGACATCATCTATAATAATAACTTTATCCCCTTTTTCTATTCCATTTAAGTAGAGTTGTCCCTTACTGTATCCTGTTGATTGAAAAACAGGCACCTCTCCTGGTAATTTGTATTCTCTTTTTCTCATAATAACGTAAGGAATATCTGTATATAGGGAAAGAGTAGTCACCAGAGGAATACCCATTGCCTCAGCAGTAACTATCTTGTTAACTCCTTCAAAGTTTCCTATCTTTATTATTCTTGTTGCAACTTCTCTTAACAATTTTGGTTCTACAAGCGGAACTCCATCACTTATGGGATGGATAAAGTAGTGGTATTTGCCTCTTTTAACAATTGGGCATGATTTTAACGTTTCTTCTAATAACAACGTTTCACCTCCAAATATTGAAAAAATTTCCCTATTGAATAAAAAGAGTTTAAGTGTTAAGATAGATCCTCTCATTTATAAAACCTTGTATATGTGAGGTCGGGGTTCAAATATATCCCCCGAATTTATAAGATCAGATAGACAGTTTTCTAATTCCTCCTCAGAAATGTTCAATTCCTCTACTAAATCTTCATATGTTATTTCTCCCCTTTCTTTTATGATCTCCAATATTTTATTTTTTACACTTTCCAAATCCTGACTTGCTATTTCATTAAATATCTCTTCCTCTAAACTATCCACTGTATCTTCTGCTTTAAGTAGATATTTCCTCGTCTTTTTTATTTCTAAATCCCTGAGTGTTATCCATTTTTCATTTCTTCTTTTAACGATTTCTGCCATAAGATATTTCTCTCCATTGTATGTTTTAGGCCTTCCTATTATATCTACTATATCCCCCTCTTCAACATAGATGGGCTTTTCTTCAAAGTATCTGACATTAACTCCATCTACATAGAAGGATATTATTCCTCCGACATTCACGTTATCTACTCTTCCTAAGATTCTAACTCTCCTTAATTTTTTTCCTTCAAGGATTAACGCATTATCAACTACCTCATTATTTAAAAACTCTTCTGGATAAATTTTATAAGCAACATATCTCATTTTTTCACCTATCTTTTAGAAGAAACCTTAACAAGATTTTAGAAAAAGTTTCATCAAAACTTTTAAAGATTTTTATTATGTCAGTGGCTAATCACACTCAGCAGT
This sequence comes from Methanococci archaeon, assembly GCA_013153845.1. GTDB lineage: Archaea > AGJL01 > Methanococci > Methanococcales > Methanocaldococcaceae > Methanocaldococcus. Next base: position 27,165 of record JAADDS010000035.1, read on the forward strand.
GTCTTTTGGATTAAAGTGGGTGCTTTGACAACTCCGCTCTGGAGGTATATCAATAGGAGCTTTGCCCCTATGGTTTAGCAGACCCTTGGGATTGGATCACCAATAGGCATATCAACTATTCTTCTCCCAACGATTGTTTCCATTACAACTCCCTTATGTTCTTTTGTAGCATAGCCGATGATCTCAGCATTTTTTCCTAATGGATGTTCTCTTAAGATCTCTAAACATCTTTCTGCATCTTCCTTTTTAACTGCCATAACTACTTTTCCTTCATTTGCTATTGTTAAAGGATCTAAACCGAGTATGTCGCAGAGTGATTGAACTTCTTCGCTTATGGGAAGTTTGTCTTCAAAAATTGTTATTCCAATATTACTTTTCTCCGCCATTTCATTTAAGGCATCCGCTAAACCTCCTCTTGTTGGGTCTTTCATGGCGTTAATTTGAATTCCCTCATTTAAAACTTTCTCTATTAGTTTGTTTATTGGAGCAACATCTGATTTTATATCTGTTTCAAAGTCAAATCCCTCTCTTGATAATAGAATTGCTAATCCATGCTCCCCTATATTTCCAGAAACAATTATCGCGTCTCCTTCTTTAACACCACAGTCCCTTATTGCTTTTCCTCGATCTACGATTCCAACTCCTGCGGTTGAGATTATAATATCATCAACTCCATCAGAAACTTTTGTATCTCCTGTTATTATCGCGACCTCTGCCTCTTTGGTTGTTTCGTTTATTGATTTGATTATTTTTTCAAGATCTTCTAAGTTAAAGCCCTCTGGAATAATTAAAGATAAAGATAAAGCTAATGGTTTAGCACCCATAACTGCCAAGTCATTTACAGTTCCACTTACCGCCAATCTTCCAATATCTCCCCCTGGAAAGAATATTGGCTTAACCGTATGTCCATCAACGGTAAAAACGATTTCTTTATCTCCTATTGGTATCGTTGCAGAGTCATCCAAACTCTCTAATCCAATGCCTCCATTTACCGATGTTATTTCTAAATTTTTTAAGATGATATTTTTTATGAGATCTTGCATTATCTTACCGCCAGCTCCGTGCATTCTTGTTATTTTCATTATCTCAACCTCAAAAAACGTTATTAACTTTTTATTAGGTTTTTATGTTGGATGTTGATTATGATTTTTATAAGTTTATAAGTTATTATGTATTTAATATAGAAAGTGATATTTGGCTATAATAGATTATGATAGATTTAGAAGCTATGAAAGATAACATGTTCACGAAACACATTATCAATATTATTTAATAATTATTAACGCATATTATTTATCAACACTCACGGAGGAAAAACAATGGATTCATCTAAAATAATTGTTATAATCGCGATAGTAGTTTGGTTGATCCTTTATAGTGTAAGGGATTCTATAAATTTAAAAACATATGGAGGAGTGTTTGGGATTTTGAGAACTAAGATTGGATTAAAAACAGTTGAAAAGTTAGGAAAATACAAGATCTGGAGGAAAATAGGGATTTTTTCCATTCCGATATGTGTTATAATAGGGTGTTTTATGCTAATTAACTTATTAGAGATGAGTATTAAAATTATTTCAGGAACTCTTCCGAAAGAAGCAGGAAAACCTGTTATATTATTATTTGGTAATGTAATACCTTGGATTCCCGGAATTATTGCATTGTTGATTGCAGTTTCAGTCCACGAATTAGCCCATGGGATATTTGCGAGATCTTTTGGAATAAAAGTTAAGAGTTCTGGAATTTTGTTATTCTTAGGGTTTCCGTTGGGAGCGTTTGTAGAACTTGGAGATGACTTTAAAAATGCAGAAAAAAAAGTTAGAGGAGCTATTGCCTCAGCAGGGCCTCTTGCAAATCTCATAATCTTTTTAATATCAATCCCAATGTTATCATTTACTTACTCCCTACCTGCAGAACTTAAAATTGTAAATCTCTATGATCCTGCATCAAAATTTCTTCATGAGGGGGATGTTCTCTATTCAATAAATGGAAAGAAAATAACATCGTTAGAGGAGTTTAAAAACATTGCAAAAACAATACAGCCAAATAAAGTTTATGATGTTGGGGTTATTGAAAATGGAAAAGTTAAAATCTATAAAATTAAATCATCCGAAGAAGGAAAACTTGGAATAATGGTTGCTCCGTCTGAACATCTCTCCTTGCTTATAAATACTATTTATTGGACTTACTGGTTTAATTTTTTACTTGCATTATTTAATCTCCTTCCGGCTATACCGTTAGATGGATTTCACGTGTGGAATGCTCTTCCAGAGTTATTAAAAGAAAGAAAAAATAAAATTTTATCCAAAATTGGGAGCATTTTAGAGCTCCTGATAAATGAAAAGACGCTGAGTTCTATGACCTTCTTAGTATGGTGGATTATTTTGGGAAGCATTTTATACTCAATGTGGTAAGTTATAGCTTTTCACTTCTCAAATCGATTGTTTGATGCATCTCTGGGCCTGTAGATATTATAGTAACTGGAACTCCTGTCTCTTCCTCAATTTTTCTTATAAACTCTTTTGCCTTTTCAGTTAAAGAGTTGTAGTCAGTTGCTCCATAACAATCTTTATCGTATTTATCTAAACCTGTTAAAGCGATCTGGGTTGCCCCATTCAACCGACAAGCTTTTCTTGCCAGTTCAAAATCAAAGTAGCCAACTCTTCTCCTTCTTCCCGTAACTGTTCCATATTCAACAATTCCAAGTTTTTCTGCTTCTTCTAACGTCATTTCAGTAGGGAATGGGCCTGCTCCTACTCTTGTAGGATAACTTTTGAAAACAACTATAACCTCATCAACTTTTGTAGGACCAATTCCAACATCCGCAGCAAAGGATGAGGCAGTCGTATCTTTTGATGTTACGTATGGATAAGTGCCGTAGTATAGAGAGAGCAGAGTTCCCTGAGTCCCTTCAATTAAAACATTATCTCCTCTCTCTAATGCATCATTAACCTCTTCCGACACATCTCCTAAAAAGTCCTTTAATTCTTCAACATCTTTTGCCTGCTTTAAAACCCTCAAGACCCTATCCACGTTAGCAGGCCCACATCCACTTCCGGTGGTTCCGATTTCCTTGGCTAAGTGCTCATCTTTTCTATCCATAATCTTATGCTTCTCTTCAATAATTCCAGATCTGTAATCTACTATCAACCTCTCTTTAATGTTAAATTCTTTTAGCATTTCAACTTCTTTTAATAAAACCTCTGGATCTACTAAAACTCCTGCTCCTATGGCTAATTTTGCCTCTTTGTATGGAAATCCGGTTGGTATCATTCTAATTCCATAACTTTTTCCTCCAATATTTACAGTATGTCCTGCATTTGGACCTACTCCTCCTCTTGCAATAATTGACGGCTTATCTTTATCGCAGATGTAGCTTATTATTTTTCCTTTCCCTTCATCTCCCCATTGTCCTCCGACTATTATTGTGCAAGTCAATAAAATCACCCTTTCCACTGTTCAAAACCTTATATTTATTTGTGATCGTGATATTTAAAGTTAATTATCATTAAGAATTTTTAATTTATTCAAACAACGTAAAAATGAAATAAAGTTGGAAATTGGCAAGATATAAAAAGAATAACAAAAAATAATAGAAAAACCTCATCAAAACTTGCAAATTACAATTCATAAGATACAATATATACGATACAATATTATAGTAGCGTATATCAATATTATATTTTGTAGTATAGTATATGTTAAATGATTAGTTATTAAAAATTAAACCTATCTTTCCATTTTGCAAAGGATCTCTCCATATTTGCTTTTAAACTCATCCAAGTTTTTGATCGTTGTATCCAAGGTTAAGGGAGTTATTGATACATGCCCCTTTTTTCTTAAAACATAAACGTCTGTATCTTCCTCCTCTTCGAATATTGGATAGCCATCAATCCAGTAATAACTCCTACCTCTTGGGTCTATTCTTTCTTCAACATGTGTTGTATACATTTTTCTTGCCAGTCGTGTTATCTCCACTGGGGTTTTTAAGGTTGCGTTTTCAGGAATGTTTATATTTAAAACATCGCAGGGCATATCATATTTTACATACTTTTCAGCAATTTTTGCGGTGATCTTCGCAGGAATTTCAAAATTTATCGGAATATCAAATTCTTTAAATTTTAAGTGATCAGCTGTCATTTGTAGAGAGGAGGCAATTGCCTTTGCCCCATGATGTGCCGCTTCAAACGCAGCCCCTAATGTTCCAGACGTCATTATCTCTGTTCCTAAGTTTTCTCCAATGTTTATTCCTGAAATAACCAAGTCAGGAACTTTTTTTAATATTTGATAAATTCCTAATATCACACAGTCAGTTGGAGTGCCAGAAACAGCATATCCAACAATATCATCATTCAACTTCACTTTTGTCATTCTTAATGGTTCAAATAAGCTTATTGCCCTTCCAATCCCACTCTGCTGATTTGTTGGAGCAACTATTGTTATTTCTGCATCTTTAAATCGTTCTTTTAAAGCGTTATATAGTGCTATAAGTGAAGGAGAGTAAATTCCATCATCATTAACTATAAGGATATTCACGATCATCACCGAATTAAAGTTATCTTTAACATTTAAATATCATCAAAAGTATATATATTTTCAGTAATTAAAACTTTCCGAGATCTCGATCTTTGTATTTGTTCTCCAAGTAGGTAGGATTAAAAGATCAACGATCTCAGAACATTTTTAATAGGATAGAGAGGGAAAATATGAAAAAGAGAAACATAACTGAATTTCAGGTCTTATCTGAAATTATAAGAAAACAACCTCACATAAAGCAGAAAGAGATCGCTGAAAATTTGGGGGTTACTGTTCAAGCTGTCTCAGAACATATAAGAAATTTGGTTAAGGAAGGTTATGTAAAGTCAAGAGGAAGAGGGGAGTATGTAGTTACTGAAAAAGGGCTGAGAAAATTAAAAAACTGGATTTCTGAGTTTAGGGACTATTTAGATGAAATAAACACTGCTGTTTATAGATATAAGGATATATGGCCTGCTATTGCCAATGAGGATATTGAGGATGGAGAGATCGTTTACCTTTTTATGAGAAGAGGGCTTTTATATGCTTCAAAAGAGCCGAAAGGAAAGGCAAAGGCAAAAGTTCTATATGGAGGAAAGAAGGGAGAGGATATATCTATTTGCGAAATTAAGGGCATTATTGATGTTCCAAAAGGAAAGGTTATTGTATTTAGAATACCTCCCGAAGTTGTTGGTGGATCGAGGGCTGTTAATTATGATCTTATTAAAGAAATCATGAATGAGTTAGATAACTATGTTATTGCTACTATGGGAACAGTTGCCTATGTAGTGGCAAGTAAACTAAACGTTGAACCAGAGATAAGGTTTGCAGTTCCTGAAGCGATTGTAAACGCATGCAATAGAGGATGTAATGTCATTGCATTGATAACTGGAAAAATGGCAGAGAAGGTTATAAAAAAGCTTGATAATTCAAGAATAAGTTATACGGTTTTAGATGCTACAAAGGAAAAGGAAAAGAGGCAAAATATAAAGATAAACTAAATATTGGCTGATATAATTAAATCTATGACAATAAATTTCCAGCAAGGTATCCGCATAGGGTTGAGAATAACACTACCAAACCTAAATAAGTTAATGCTTTTGTTTTTCCAAGGACTTTCGATATTGTTAATATCGTTGGAATACTTAAACTTGGCCCAGCCAATAACAAAGCCATTGCAGGCCCTACATTCATTCCCAAATCCATCAATGCCTTTATTATTGGAACTTCTGTTAATGTAGCGAAATACATTAGAGCCCCTATAAAAGACGCTACAAAATTTGAAGATAGCGAGTTATCTCCAACATACATAACAATATATTTCGGAGGGATTATGGCCTTTATTACCCCTGCTATTGCAACTCCAAGGATTAGAAGAGGAAACACAATTTTTAATAAAGAAAAGCTCTCTTTAAGCCATTTTTTTATTTCTTCCTCTCTAAACCATATTTTTACTGATACTGCTAAAAAAACTCCAAGAATTATAAACAACAGGTGTTTTAATAAAAAGTTTCCAATGAGGGGTGTTGAAAGTGCTGGAAATAGTTTTGGAGATGCAGTGATTACCAAAAGCATCGAAAATTGGAGGGCAAAGAATATTACTGTTTGATACATTGGTCTTGATGATATGCTTTTAGTTTTAGGAACTTTAAATTTCCTTTTAACATCGTGGTCTTTGAATATAAAACCCATAGACAACCCTATCAATACAGAAACAAAAATCGCAAAAACTGCTCTTAGAAATCCAATATCCCATCCAAGTAGGGCAGCTGAATAAAAGATGGCTAAAACATTAATGGCAGGGCCTGAAAATAGAAATGTTGTTGCAGGTCCTATCCCTGCTCCTCTTTTATAAATACTGGCAAATAACGGAAGAATCGTGCAGGAACACACTGCCAACAATGTTCCACTTATTGCCGAAACAGTGTAGGATATATATTTTGGTGTCTCAGATCCAAAGTATTTTATTATGAAGTTTTTGTTTATCATAGAAGCGATTCCTCCTGCCATTAAAAAGGCAGTCAAAAGAGCTAAAATCCTATTTACACTTAGATAATTAATTATTGTGTTTAACATAACGTTAAAAATGTTTAAGATATATTGTATTATGTCCATTCTATCTCCTCCTAATTCTTCTCCTTCCTTTTAATGAAGTATAATCATGAACCATTTTTTCTCCACAATCAGGGCAGTTTGGAAGCTCAACTTCGGATGCCATACAAGGACATACATCTACTTTAAATCTCATCCTTTTACCACATTTTGGACATATTAAGTTCCAAACGATCATTTTCTCCCTCCAAGGCCATATATTTTCTTAGTTAAATAAGCATGTAGAGCATATGCATTATAGATTATTTTTATAATTATATTCATTGCTCAATTCATATATGCTATTTAATTAATGATTATAACTCATCCTTATAACTTTTTTATAAAAATATAAGATTAGAATTAAATAAACATTAAACGAAAATGAATTTGTATAAATGCAAATTTTTATCCTTCTTTTTCTTTTAAATATTCAAGAAGTTCTTCTTTTATTTCTTCAACTGATGGTGTTTCTCCTTCAAAAACTAAAAGATCATCAAATGCAATTCCGGGAGTAAAAAATACCCATTCTGCAATCTCATTAATGTCTGAAACCTTTATAATCTCTGCCTCTATATTGAGTTCTTCAACTGCCTTTTTAACGTTCTCATACGCCTGATCACATTTTGGACATCCCGTTCCAAAGACCCTTATAACAAGCATAATCTCTCACCAAAATTTTAGATTTTAAAAATAATATTTATAGTTTTTGATAAATCGATTAATTTTGATATTTTTAATATGATATTATATATTTGAATATATGAGAAATAAGTAAATATTAAAAATAAATGGATTGCAAAAATATATGCAAATACTAAAATACCGATTAATTAAAGACAAAACTCATTATTAAAAATCATATTGAAGATAAAATAAAAAAATAAAAATATATAAAAATAATATATATAAATAAACGTGATTTACAACAAAGAGATTGTAAAAATTGAATATATTTAGCTTAAAACTGCCATTTCTAATTCTTCGGGTCTATGTAGTTCCCCTCCAATTTTATCTACCAAGATAACCTCAGATCTTTTACAAACTCGCTCAACTTCATAGTATATCTGTCCTAAATTCATTTCTGGAACAACGACTTTATCTGCTTTAATCTTTTTTAAAAGTTCGTCTGGAAATGGATAAACAGTTATTAATCTTATGTATCCAACATCCAACCCCTTTTCTCTTAAATGTCTAACTGCATGTTTTACAGTTCTTGAAGGAGATCCATAACATACAAACATTATCTCAGCATCTAAGTTTTCCCCTTCCCATCTAACAATATTTTCTTTATTTTTTCTTATTTTATTAACTATCCTCCTGACCAACTTATCATGTGTTTGAGCAGAAACATCAGGATAGCCCCTTTCATCATGAGTTAATCCAGTTATATGAACGTTATATCCTTCTCCAAAAACAGGCATTTCGGGAATTAACTTGTCGAAAGGATATGGCTTTTTACATGGCTTTTCATTTGGTATTTTTCTATTAACAACTTCAATATTATCGTGTAATATGACTTTCTCTCTCATATGTCCGACGATCTCATCTGCCATCACAAAAACTGGAATCCTATACTGCTCAGCATAATTAAATGCCATTATCGTAAAATCATACATCTCTTGAACTGAGCTTGGAGATAATGCAATAACTTCATAGTCCCCATGACTTCCCCATCTACACTGCATCATATCTCCCTGACTTGCAGAGGTTGGTTGTCCAGTTGAAGGCCCTCCTCTTTGAATATCAACAATAACGCAGGGAGTTTCAGTCATATATGCGAATCCAATATTTTCCTGCATTAAACTAAATCCTGGGCCTGAGGTTGCAGTCATTGCTTTTAGACCGCCCCAACTTGCCCCAATAACCGCAGCGATGCTTCCCAACTCATCCTCCATTTGTATGTAATAGCCGCCAACTTTTGGTAGTTCTCTTGACATTGCCTCCGCTATTTCAGTAGAGGGAGTTATAGGATAACCAGCAAAAAATCTACATCCTGCTTTTATCGCTCCTTTTGCACATGCCTGATTTCCCTGAATAAAGTCCACTTTCATACCCTTATCACCTTTTTTCAAGTTTAGTTATTATTGTTTATTGATTTGATTATTCTTAGTGATTTTTTATCTGGTGTTTAATATTTGCTTAACACATGATCTCTTAAAGGACTATAAAAATCATATATTTAGGTGGGATAAAAATACTCTATCCACTTATTCCTATAACCTCAAATATTCATTAGTTTAATCACTATTTAATTACTAATTTCTGATAGTTTTTTTCTTAAAATTTCATTGACTAACTTTCCATCTGCCTTTCCTCTTAATTTTGCCATACATCTACCCATTAAAAACCCATAGGCCTTTTCTCCTTTTTCTTTAACCACATCTAAATGTTCTTTAATTATATCTTCAATGATCTTTTCGACTTCCTCCCTTGACAAGCCCTTTAATCCCTTGATCTCTAAAATCTCATCTATACTTTTATCTGGAAACTCACAAAAGCCCTTTAAGACCTCAATAATTCCTTCCTTTGCTAATTTTCCTTCAGATAATGCTTTAAAGGTTTCTTCTAAGTGTTTATCTTTCAATTTGCCAATATCATAACCCTCTCTTTTTATCTCTTTTAATGTTCCTTCCAACGTTGTAGCAATTAAGATCGGCTTAATATTCTTAAATTTCTTGCAGAGTTCTTCAAATAAATCAACATAATAACTCAAAACCATTTTTCTTGCTAATTCATCATTTAATTTATACTCCTTCTTAAACCTCTCAAATTTCTCCTCTGGAAGTTCTGGTAGATTGGCTTTAATCTCTTCAATAAACTCCTTCTTTATGGTTATTGGAGGAATATCTGTCTCTGGATACATCCTTGCAGCTCCTGGTAGAGGTCTTAAATAGGCAGTGTTTCCATCCTCTAACGCTTTCCTTGTTTCCTCTGGAACTCCAATTAATGCCTCTTTAGCCCTCTCTATCACTGCCTCTAATGCTTTATCTACCTTACTCTCTTCATCTGCAACAATAATTACAGCATCATTTTCCTCTGCATTAACGAACTCTCTAAGTTTTTTAACTTCTTCCTCTGTAATGCCATATTTTGGCAACTCATCAGTATGGAATAGCCCTCCAACACCAGCTATAACCTTAGCTCTATCTGAAAACTCTGTTCCCAATCTTCTTCCTGGTTGGATCTCTCTTCCAACTAAACCGGCAAAGCCCTTTAATAAAACTGCTTTAACTTTTCCATTCTTTTTCTTTAAAGCGTTTTGTATGATTTTTGATTTGCAGTTCTTAAATATATCGCTAACATCAAATATCTCCTCAATAACTTCTGCATTTCTTTTCTTTAATTCATCTCTAATTTTTAATAGGTTTATCTGTCTTATAACTTCATTTTCAACAACTTTTTCAATTAAGTCCAAGTCCTGAACTCCTTTAACTTCAATTCTTGCTCCGTCTTTAATTGATATATTAATATCTTGCCTTATTGTTCCTAAACCTCTCTTAACTTTTCCAGTTGCTCTTAATATCTCTCCGATCCTTTTTGCAGCTTCTTTTGCCATTTTTGGGGTTTTTATATCTGGGGCGGTTGAGACCTCGACTAATGGAATTCCTAATCTATCTAAATTATAAACAATAGCATCTCCTCTCTCCTCTATTTTTCTCGCAGCATCTTCCTCTAAACATAAGCTTGTTATTCCTACTTTACCTTCAGATGTTTCTATAAACCCTTCTCTTGCTAAGAATATAGTCCTTTGGAATCCTGAAGTGTTTGAACCATCAATAACTATCTTTCTCATTGTATATGCAATATCAACAACATCCATGTTCATCAATAAAGCAACTTCTAACGCTATCCTTAATGCCTCTTCACTTGGGATATGTGGGGGTTCTTCATCCAACTCAACTAAGCAAGTTGTGTCGTTATAAAATTGGTAGATGAATTTTTTCCCCTTCCTTGCTTCAATTAAAGCCGCTCTATCAACTTCTCCCATTTCGCTTAATGAAGGTCTTAAAACTCTAACAATCTCCCCATCTGGCTCATCATCTCTTAAAATTGTAGGACAGTGGCAGAATAACTTTCTTTTTGTATTTAACTGTTGATGTATCTCTAATCCAACTTTTAAGCCGATTTTTTCATAGTCAATTTCCATATTATCACCAAAATTATTTTGAATTTATGATTTTTATTTCTTCTTTATCAGCAGTCCATTTAAAATTGTTATCCAAAGTTATTAAATTTTTAATTTTATAATGCTTAGATGTTGTGAGTATTAAATCATCGTTTGGCAATAGTCTATATTTTGTAATCAAAATTACACGATATTTATAAATATCTTCATTCATATTTTTGTGTAATTAGTAAAGAAAATAAATCATTCAATAGTTTTGCTTTTCTTTTTTTATCTACAATTATTCTGGCTTGTGTTTTAATGTATATGATTTTTTATTGTTATTAATTTTAGATAAACAATTAAAACCTCACTAAACACCAATTGAATTTATAAGGATCATATTTTTCCAACAGCCTTAAAATATTCACATTTCCACTAAAATGATTAATTATTACATGGGAATTAACAAACCTTCTATATCTTCCATTCTTCTTCAACTGCTTCTAAGGATTTTTCTACTTTATTTTTCTTAAATCTTCCGTATAATTCCATAACTCTAATTTTTTATCCAATTTCTTTTTTTTATTTTTTTAGTAATTTCTTCTATATCTCAATATATTTTAAATCTGATTTGGGATCTCAATTTTTATAGTAAATTCCATTTTTTCACCAAAAATAAAAATTTAAATTTAATATGTATCAAATCTACTTCTATATTCAATCTCTCCAACTAAATTCTCATTAATTAGTTTTTTAACTTCTTCCACATCATAATTTCCT
>JAADDS010000021.1 GCA_013153845.1 Methanococci archaeon
ATCATTCGTAACCTTAACCCACAAATCCACATCATCCCCAGGATGAATAACACTCGGCTGATACTCAACCTCCCCAACCTGCAAACCAAAGGTTGGAAGTATTAGGGAAAATATGCAAAAAGGTAGAAGAAGGTAGATAATAGCTTTTTCTCTGTTCATTTTTTCCCTCTCTATCTCAATCTATATATAAGATCTTGTTCATAATAATTTATATAGTATGGCTATTTTGGGGAGTGGTTATGAAAATTGATGACATCGTTGCTTTTGCATTTAAGAATATTTCAAAAAAGAGAACGCAGAGCATGTTAACGATTATTGGAATAGTTATTGGAGTTTTAGCGATGGTTAGTTTAATATCTCTTGGTTATGGAGTTCAAAACTATATAAAAGAAGAAATGATGAAGATCGGATCAAATAAAATAACGATTCTTCCAATGAAGCAATTTGGAGTTCCTCCATCTCATTATTTTACTAAAAAAGATGTTAAAGCAATTGAGAATGTTAAAGGCGTTGATGCAGTGATGTATGGTTGGTATGGAGGTTGTGAGATTGAATACAACGGAGAAAAGAAGTTTGTCTCCTATTATTATGCGAAACCTTCCCAATTAAAAAAGGTGTATAAGGGAAGTGGTTATGAGATAGACGAAGGAAGGTGGTTAAGCGATAATGACAAATATGCGTGTGTTATTGGATATGGAACCGCTCATGATTTATTTAATAGAGAAATAAAAATTGGAGATGTTATAAAAATTAAAGACAAGAAATTTAGAGTTGTTGGAATTTTAAAACCTGTAGGAAATCAGCAAGATGACAATTCCGTTTTATTAAATATCGATATTGGAGAGAAGTTATTTGGAAATGAGGGAAAATATAATTTTATTACTGTTACAGTAAAAGAGGGAGAGGATATAAATGAAGTCGCAAATGAAATTAAAAAGGCCTTAAAAAAATCTTTTGGAAGTGATGATTTTTCAGTTTTAACTGCGGAACAGCTTGCTGAAACCGTAGGATCAGTTCTTGGAGTTATAACAATCTTTGTAGTTGGTGTGGCAGGAATCTCCTTACTTGTTGGAGCTGTTGGTATATCAAACACTATGCATATGAGTATTTTGGAAAGAAGAAAGGATATTGGAATTTTAAAAGCATTGGGAGCTAAAACTACGGATATTTTGGCAATATTTGTTGTTGAGTCGGGATTTTTAGGGCTTTTCGGTGGAATGATCGGTTTGATCTTGGGAATAGTGCTTGCTAAATTTGTAGAGTCGCTTGCTCATAAGTTTGGGTATTTGATGGTAAATGCATGGATCTCTTGGGAACTAATTGTTGGGGTATTAATATTTTCCTTTTTAGTTGGAGTAGTTAGTGGATACTTCCCTGCAAGGAGTGGAGCTAAACTAAATCCTATAGAAACATTAAGAGGGGAGTAATATTGATAAAAGTTAAAAATGTTTGGAAAATTTATGGAAAAGGAGAAGCGAAAACCATTGCCTTAAAGAATATTAATTTGGAGATTGAAAAAGGAGAATTTGTTATGATAATGGGACCGAGTGGTTGTGGTAAATCTACTCTCTTAAATATTTTGGGTCTTTTAGATGTCCCTACAAAGGGAGCAGTTTACTACAAGGGAAGAAAAACAAGCTCCATGAGTGAAAACGAAAGAGCAGTTTTTAGGAGGAAAATTGGGGGTTTTGTGTTCCAGCAGTTCCATTTAATAAAGACATTAACCGCTTTAGAAAATGTGGAACTTCCGATGATGCTCGATGAAAAAGATAAAACATATAGGAGAAGAAAGGCAAAAAAACTTTTAAAGATGGTGGGGTTGGAAAAAAGAATCAATCATTACCCACATCAGTTAAGTGGAGGGCAGCAGCAGAGAGTTGCAATAGCGAGGGCTTTGGCAAATGACCCAAAAATAATATTTGCGGATGAACCAACAGGAAATTTAGATAGTAAAAGTGGAGAAGTTGTTATGAATATTCTAAAAGAACTGAATGAAAAAGGGATAACGATAATTATGGTTACACACGAGCAGGAGTTAACAAGATACGCTTCAAAAATCGTTAAGTTAAAAGATGGAGAGATCGTGGAAATCGTGGAAAAATAAGAGAAATAAATAAAAATAATGAAAATAAAATAACAAAAAAACAAAATATAAATAAAAATAAAATAATAAAGAAGTAAGAACCGATAAACAAAACGTGAGATTATGAAGTATGATAGTAGAGTTGTGGAGAGGGGAAAAGCATATTATAGAAATAATTTGGTTAAATACTGTATTAAATTTGGAGATCATCTTTTTGGAGAGGTTTTTGGATCTGAACTTTATAGGGTTAAGGTAGATCTGAAAGATCACTCTTCTATATGTTCATGCCCTTATAGATTCAACTGTAAGCATGGATATGCGTTAATAGAGGCCTATAAAAATAATAACTACATTGATGGAGATGAAATATTTAATAATTTAAAAAATAAATCAAAAGAAGAGTTATTGGATATTTTAAAGGAACTGGTTGTTAAAAACTATTTATGGGATTATTTTGTTGATGTAGATAGTTTAATATATAGAGCTATTGGTATAATAAAACTAATTCCAATAGAGAAAAAACATATCTTTACCCTTATTTCTTTTCTTAGAAACTGTTTTGTTAAAAATGCAAAAGATGAAGAACTTTTAAGGGTTATAGTTGAGATGTTAAAAATGGATCTGGATTTTAACGATTCCAATATAATTGAGGCGTTAACGTTGATATTGGATGAGATTTTTGAAAGAAAAAATAAAGAAACAATAAAAAAACTTGTAGATCTATATAAGAAGAATAGAAAAGAGTTATGGTTAGTTCAAGATTATCTTATTGAGAACTGGGATTATCTTGATGAATTTAAGTGAGTAAATTATAAGTAGAGATGAGTTGGAGCTTCTTTTTGATTAACCTTTAATTTTTTGAGAGAGGTCTCTAAATCTTCTTTATTTATATAATCTCTACCTTCTAATATTGCCCTATGGAGGGCTGGCTTTAAAAATTTCTCCTTAATGTCTCTGCCACTAAATCCTTTCGTTTTTTCTACAAATTCCTTTAAATTTGCTTTAATTGGAATTGGCATCTTTTTAGCATAGAGTTCCATAATTTTTAATCGTTCTTTATCATCTGGAAGCTTAAACTCAATTTCCTCCTCAAATCTACTTCTAATTGCTGAATCGAGCATTGCAGGATTGTTGGTTGCAGCAATAGTTACAACTCCCTCATTTTCTTTGATACCATCTAACTCTGTTAAAAGTGCATTAACGACCTCAGAAACATCTCCTCTAAGTGATTGATACTCCCTACTTAATCCTATTGCATCCAACTCATCTATAAATACAACACAAGGAGCATTTTCTGATGCTCTTTGATACAACTCCCTGATCATTTTAGAAGCATCTCCGACATGCTCTCCTATCAATTCAGGAGCTTTTACCAATATAAATGAAGAATTCGTCTCAGTAGCAAGTGCCCTTGCCATAAGTGTTTTCCCAGTTCCGGGAGGGCCGTAAAATAAAACATTTTTTGGAGCCCAGTCCCCGAAGAGTTCTGGATCTTCCAGATACTTCATAATTATTCTACACTTCTTTTTTGCCTCTTCCTGCCCAACGATCTCGCTAAACTTAGCTTTTTTAAATTGTGTTCTTATAACTTTTTTTGGAGTTTGAAGTTTAAAAACCGTCTCGCTTGTGATCATCCCTCCATCTTTTGGATATGTAGAGAGAACTTTAAATGCATAATCAGGAATTATCGAATTATCAAAAAGATAATCCCCTTCTTTAACAATCTCTCCAATCCATTGATCTCTCGCGTAAATATTAAATAATACAGGATCCTCAGCAGATACGCTGACGTTCTCGCTTCCCATTTTTATAGGAAAGCCAGCTGGCTCTATAACCACATACTTTAATGATGGAATTGTATCATCGTAAGTTTTAATCTTTGAAAATGTCTTTATTTTTATTGGAGTTAATCCAATCTTATTCATAATAATCACCAATTTAGTGATGATAAGGGGCAACTATATTTATATTTATTAGGTTATATTAATAATTTACCTCACAAAAATCAAGGGGGATGAGATGACATCGACGGACTTGTTTTTCTTTTTCTTCTTATTTTTCTTATTTATATATCCTGAGATGATGCTAAGATACAAGATAATGAGAAGATTGAGATGTATTAAAGAGATTGAGAAAGAAAGAGGAACGAGAGTTATTGCAATGATACACAGACAGGAGGCGTTAACTTTTTTAGGAATTCCATTATATAAATACATCACTATTGAAGATAGTGAGGAAATTTTAAGGGCTATACGTTTAACCCCCGAGGATATGCCTATTGACTTAATAATACACACTCCAGGAGGTTTGGCTTTGGCAAGTGAACAGATAGCATTAGCATTAAAAGAACACAAGGCAAAAACAACAGTTATAATCCCCCACTATGCGATGAGTGGAGGATCGCTAATTGCACTTGCAGCAGATGAGATACTGATCGATAAAAACGCGGTTATGGGGCCAGTAGATCCACAGATTGGGCAGTATCCAGCCGCTTCAATATTGGAAACATATTACAGAAAGGGAGAGAAGGTAAGTGATGAAACACTGATCTTAGTTGACATATCTAAAAAAGCAATTAAGCAGATGTATGAATTTGTTTATGAGTTGTTAAAAGATAGATATGGAGAGGAGAAATCAAAAGACATAGCAAAAAAATTAACTGAAGGAAGATGGACTCACGATTATCCATTAACCGTTAATAAACTAAAAGAACTTGGGATTGAAGTTAATACAAACGTCCCAAGGAAAGTTTATGAGTTATTAGAGCTCTACCCTCAACCAATGGGATCAAAACCATCCGTTTACTACATCCCGGTTCCATATGAAAAGAAAGAAAGTGAAAAAAATGCAAAATAATTCCAAATCTGTAAAAATTAGAAAAAAAATTAAAAAAGTGAAAATAGGAGAATTGGAATTTGATGTTATATTGGCAGATAACTTTATTAAGAGAGCAATTGGTTTAATGATGAGAGATATAGGAGATAGGGCTATGCTCTTTCTATATAAAAAGAGAAAAGTATCTATCCACACATTTTTCATGCGTTATCCCATAGATGTTATTTTTATTGATGAGAACAGGGTGGTTGAAACCACAACTCTCCCTCCGTGGAGAACTTACTCCTGTAAAAGATATTCAACGGCAATGCTTGAATTTAAAAGTAGGGATGTTGATTTAGAGGCGTTAATAGGAGAAGAGGTAAAGTTTATTTTTTAATTTTTAATTAATTTTTAATACTTTATTAAAATCATATTTGGAGGAATATTATGGACTATTTAAAAATCTTAGAGGACTTAGTAAAAATTAGAACAGATAACGAAAAAGGAGTAAAAAAAGCGTTTAAATATCTATCAGATCTATTTAACAACCTTGGAATAAAAAATAAAATAATAGAAGGATGTTTTATTGCATATAAAGGAGAGTTAAAAAAGATCAATAAAATATTTAACTCACATATCGATACTGTTAAATTTCAGAGGGAGTTTAAAAGAGAAGAGGATAAAATATATGGAACAGGAGTTATAGATGCAAAAGGAAATGTAATTTTAATGATGCACGCTTTTTTAACTACTGAAAATTCCTTATTGGTTATCTCCCCAGATGAAGAAACGAAATCTGAAGGGATTTGTAAATTTTGTCAGTATTTAAAAAATCATAAGGAATTTAAAGAGAATATTAAAAAAAGAACTCTCAACGTTATAGTTGGAGAACCAACCGACTTAAAAGTGTGCATTGGACATAAAGGTCGTTTTGAATATATGGTAGAGTGTTTTGGAGAAGCGAAACATGCGTCTTTTCCATCATCCACTAACCCAATAGAAATAATAAGTAAAGTGGTTTTAGATATTAAAAATATCCCATTAAAAAGCATAAAATTCGAAAAAACATATTATTCATCCATAACACCAACAATTGTAAAGGGAGGAGTTCAAAGCAATATCACTCCTGACTATGCGAGTGTTTTATTTGATGTTCGCAGTGTAGAAAACGATCTCATAAAAAAGATCGATAATTTCTTATCTAAAAAAGGATATTATAACAAAATAAAAGCAGGTTTGGTTAAAAATAGAAATTTTGCTGACTTTTACATTTTAAAAAATGAGGAATTGTTGAAAAAATTATCAGATAATTTTGACATATCATTTTTTAATGCCACGTGTGAAGCTTTCTACTTCAACAAATTTTTAAACGCTGATGCCATAATATATGGAGTTGGAAGGTTAGAACTCGCACACTCAAAAAATGAACATTTATACATAAAAGAATTTTTTAAGGGAATAAAGGAGATAGAAAAACTCGCTAACTTGGTGGAAGAATGATTGGAATAATAGGCGGAACAGGAATTGCAGGAATTTTGAAAGGAGATAAAGAGGAAGTGATTAATACAAAATATGGGAAAGCAAAAGTCATTATTGATAAAGAAAGTGATGTTGTTTTATTATTTAGACATGGAGCAAGTCATAGCTTACCTCCTCATAAAATAAATTATAGGGCAAACATATACGCTTTAAAAATGCTTGGAGTAGAGAGGATCTTGGCTATAAATTCTGTTGGTTCTCTAAAAATCGATTTAAAGCCAGGAATGTTTTTTATACCAAATGATTTTATCGAATTTACTAAAAAAAGAGAAGAAACATTTTACGATTGTGGAAAAGTTGTTCATATTGATATGACAGAGCCATACTGCCCACAACTTAGAAATGTTTTAAAATCAATACTGGAAAAAAGGAAATACGCTTACGGAGAAGGGGTTTATGTTTGCACTGAAGGGCCGAGATTCGAAACAAAGAGAGAAATAGAGATATATAAAAATTGGGGAGATGTTGTAGGAATGACTGGCTATCCAGAAGTGGTTTTAGCGAGGGAGTTGGAAATATGCTACACCTCACTGTGCAGTATAACTAACTATGCATGTGGTATTTCAAAGAACATTTTAACCGTTGATGAGGTCTTATCTACAATAAAAGAGATGGAAGATAAGATATTAAATATAGTTGAGGAATTTGTAAACTACAACTTCGGAGAAAGGGACTGTATTTGTAAAGATGCTTTAAAACATGCGGTTATTGGATAAATATTTTGAGCAATATTTTGTTTCTAATTTTTAGTTTTTATTAGGGTTTCAATCGTTTTAACATTAGCCATTCCCTTTCTTTCTGTCTCTTCCCACTCGTTTTCTGGGACTGAATCAGCTACGATTCCTGCTCCTACTTGAATATATCCTTTATTTTTTGATACTACAAAGGTTCTTATGGTTATTGCAAGATCCATCAAATCATCCCATCCGAAATATCCAACGCCTCCTCCGTAAGGTCCTCTCCATGTTTTTTCGAGTTCTTCAATGATCTCCATAGCCCTAACCTTTGGAGCTCCACTCAACGTTCCAGCTGGAAATGTAGCTTTTACTGCCAAGAAGGAATCGTAATTATCTTTTAACTCTCCAACCACATTACTTACAATATGTTGAACATGAGAATATTTTTCTATGGTCATAAAATCGCTAACCTCAACAGTCCCAAATTTTGAGATCTTTCCAATATCATTTCTTGCTAAATCAACAAGCATAACGTGCTCAGCTCTCTCTTTTTCATCATTTAATAATTTATTTTCCAATTCTTTATCTTCCTCTTCTGTTTTTCCTCTTCTTATAGTTCCAGCAATCGGTCGCGTTATAACCAATCTTTTATTGTTTGTATAATTAGTTCTAACCAGTATTTCCGGAGAGGAACCGATAATTTTTCTATCTCCAAAGTCCAAATAATACATGTAAGGAGAAGGGTTAATCTCCCTAACTTTTTTGTAGATCTCTAAGTGATCTAAGTTTTCTAAATCAACCTCTATCCTCCTTGATAAAACAACCTGGAAAATATCTCCAGAGAAAATATACTCTTTTGCCTTTTTTACTGCTTCTATAAACTCCTCTTTACTCATATTCGACTTTATTTTTAAATTTTCTTCATGGTTTTTATCTTTGACATTATCTTCATTATCTTTATTATTTTTATTAATTTTAATACTTCTTGACCTCTCTACAATATCTTTCAAATGATCTATGCCCTCTTTACTTTCTGCAACTAAGTTAACAACCCCTTCCTTTAAATCGTAGGAGATAAAGTCCTTTATTATAAAAAACTCCGCATCTGGAAAGTTTAGGTCGTTTATTGGCTTTGGGTGGATTTCAGAGAGATCTATCCAGTATCTTATAATATCATAACTTAAATATCCGACAAGCCCTCCTTTAAATCTTGGAATTGGCTCAATGTTTGATATATCTATAAATCTTAAATAATGATTTCTAACTTCTCTTAAAGCATCTAATGGGCATTCATACTTTCCTTCTAATTCTTTTGCTAACTCTCCAAATTCTGTAAATGCATCTACTTCCAATTTACCATTTTTAAATGTTAATTTTCCCTCTGCTTTTCCTAAGATAGAATATCTTGCTATTTTTGGAACTCCCTCAGCGGACTCTAATAAAAAGGTATTCTCTCCTCTAATTTGCTCATAAACACTTAGAGGTTCAGAACTCATCTTTATTTTTTTAATTATCATCAATAATCACCACGAACTTACCGTCTGTTTCTTCTTTTTTCTTTTATCACTTATTAAATTTTTTAATTTTATAATTTTTTGTCGAGTGTATCTAATGTCAAAAATTATCCTTCACATCAAAACTTTTATTAAAATATCTTGCACTTAACATCAAAACTTCAAATATAATAACATAATAATAACATATTAAAACTAAGATTATCAAAATTTACGATAGAATTAATATTTAATATTAAAGCTTATTTAAAAATTAAAATTTAAAAACTTATTGTTAACTTTGTTTGAACTTATTTCTAGATCTATAATATCTATCGATATATTAAAATATATTAAATCTTCAGCAGACCGTTAAGTATATATATTAGTTCTTTATTATGGGTAAGGTTCTACAAATTATCACAACCTGAATGAAAAGAGCGAAGGTGAAATGTTGAAAGTTTTAATAGCACCTCTCGGCGTTGGAAAAAGTGCAGAAGAAAAAGATGTATCCAAAAGGAAATACAACACTGCAAAATATGTTCTCAATGGGAAAGAAGAAACCAGCCCATTTATATTATCTATTTTAACTAAAACATTAAAGGTTGATAAAGTTATTGTAGTTGGAACTGCGAGATCAATGTGGGAAGAGCTCTATCGATATTATGCTAATGAAGTAAAAGAATTTGATAAAGAATATTGGATAGAAATAGGAAAAAAAGTGGGGGAATCAAAACATAGTCATTACGCTCTCTCAGAAAACGATCTAAAAAAGGTAGAGGAAGTTATTGACAAATATCTACAAAACATCAACAAAAATGCTACTGGAGGATCTAAATGCAAGATAATCAAATATGGGATTAATAGAGAAGAGATCTGGGAGAATTTTGATATATTCATGGGATTAATAGATGAAATAAACGAGGGGGATGAAATATATTTAGACATAACCCATGCATTTCGATCCATTCCCCTATTTATGTATGTCATGTTAGAGTTTATGAGATACTTTAAAAATGTAAAGTTGAAGGGTATCTATTATGGAATGTTGGATGTGATGAGTGAATTAGGATATGCTCCAGTAGTTGATTTAAGCCCGATATTCGAAATCTCAGAGTGGGTTAGAGGAATGTATGAATTCACAACCTATGGAAATGGATATTTAATCTCAGAACTACTGGAAGAGGAGGATAAAGAAATAGCCAATAGATTAAAAAAGATCTCGCAGTATATTGATGCTAACTTCCTAAAAGAATTAAAAGAAGAAGTAAAAGACCTAAAACCACTGATTGATAGTAAAAAGAACAAAGGAAAGTTCTTAAAATACTTCATCCCAGAACTCCAAAAGTTTGTTAATAAACTAAATTATGAAAAATCCGACTTTGATTTTCAAATATCCATGGCTAAGTGGAATTTTGAAAATAAAAAATATAGTTCTGGCTACATGTGTTTAACTGACTCAATATTTTGGAAAATGTGCAATATCTACAATCTTCCTCCAATTCATGAGAACAGAGAGATTATGAAGGGAATTATATACAATCCTCAATTACAAAGGCAGCATTCAGACATTAAAGCAGTGTGGGATCTTCATTACAACAGGTTAAGAGACAAAAGGAATAAAATAGCTCATGCAGATGTTAGTAAAGGAGGAGAAGGTTTAGATCCTGAAAAAGACCTTAACGATGTAATTAAAGTTTTAGAAGATATGAAAGTTAGGGATCTAGAAGAAATAGTTAAGGAATTACTCGATATATGTGAAAACGATAAGAGAACATTTGCCCTACTAATTAAAATCTTAAAATCCAAAATTGTAAAGAAAGTAATTGATGCATACAACTTAAATGATGATGAAAACTCCTGGAATTTTGTTAAATGCAATCTTCTCCATAGGGAAAATAGATGTTCAAACGAAAATCTAAAAAAACTGATAAGCTTGTTTAATAAAGAATATTCTTGTGTTGATGAGTTAAAAGAAGCATTTCAGGAAGTAAAAATGATGAGAAATGAAGATATTGTTGATCTCTATGCATTACAGAATGCCCTTATTCACCACATCACATTTAAACTTTCAAA
The DNA here is from genome assembly GCA_013153845.1 of Methanococci archaeon. Lineage (GTDB taxonomy): Archaea > AGJL01 > Methanococci > Methanococcales > Methanocaldococcaceae > Methanocaldococcus. The sequence goes on from JAADDS010000021.1 coordinate 10,686, forward strand.
AGCTTATAAAATTAAAAATAATGCAGAATATAAAAGGATTTTTAAGTGGATGCTCTTAAATAAATCGTTATGCCAAAAAAATCCAATTTTAGAGGAACTAAATAAGAACTACTTTATAATTTTTAAAAACATGAAATCCCAAAATCCAGATTCAAAAAAAGAGATATTGTCTGCTTCAAAAAATATAATAAATTTATTTAATAAAGATATCTCAAATATTAAGATGGATGTCCCTCTAAATGTGATTTTAAAAGCATATGATAGGTATAAAAATTTTAAAAACATTAAAAATAATGGAGGTTAGTTATATGAGGAGGATGATAATTATTTTATCTCACAAACTTACAGAAGAGCAGATTAATGATGCAAAAGAACATTTAGGCGTTGAAGAATTTATTTACTTGCCGAAATCTCTGCAAAAACTGTGGTCAAATATTCCGCCTGATATTGATGATATTGATGATTACTTAAAGCCAATAAAGAACTTTTTAGAAAACAATACTAAACCAGATGACTATGTTTTAGTCCAAGGGGACTTTGGAGCTACATATAAAATAGTAAATTTTGCACTTGATAAAAACTTAATTCCTGTATATGCAACCACAAAACGAATCGCAAAAGATATATATGATGGAAGGAAAACAATTACCATCAGAGAATTTAAACACTGTAAGTTTAGGAGGTATTAGATAATTTATTTAGCTAATTTATATACTATCTTTACAAATGTAAATTTGGGGGATTTAGATGGGAAATTGTGATGAATACACTGCCTTAAAAATTGGGGCTTTATTGCATGATATTGGAAA
>JAADDS010000047.1 GCA_013153845.1 Methanococci archaeon
AAGTTTTTAGAAATGAAAGGATGGAGAATAATAAGAATTTGGAGCAGAAACTGGTGGAAAGATAAAGAAAAAGAAATTGAAAGAATTGAAAATGAAATAAGAAAAATTTTAAGTAATAATGCTTAAGAGTGAGATTATGCACCCAACTAAACTATTAAAAGGAACTAAATCAAAACTCTTAGAAGGTAAAAAGATATTAGTTGCTGTAACTTCATCAATAGCGGCTATTGAGACCCCTAAATTGATGAGAGAGTTAATAAGGCATGGGGCAGAGGTTTATTGCATCATTACAGAGGAGACAAAAAAGATTATAGGCAAAGAGGCATTAAAATTTGGTTGTGGAAATGAGGTTTATGAAGAGATAACTGGAGATATTGAGCATATCCTTTTATACGATGAATGTGATTGCCTTTTAATATATCCAGCAACAGCCAATATAATCTCAAAAATAAACTTAGGAATTGCAGATAATATTGTAAATACAACTGCCTTAATGTTTTTTGGAAATAAACAGATATTTATTGTCCCAGCAATGCATGAAAATATGTTCAATGCAATTAAAAAACATATAGATGAGCTTAAAGAGAAGGATAAAATTTATATCATATCTCCAAAGTTTGAAGAGGGGAAGGCAAAGGTTGCAAGTATTGAGGATGTTATTAAAGCAGTTATTGAAAAAATAGGAAATAACTTAAAAAAAGAAGGAAATAGAGTTTTAATATTAAACGGAGGGACTGTTGAGTTTATAGATAAAGTTAGAGTTATATCTAATTTATCATCAGGAAAAATGGGCGTTGCCTTAGCAGAAGCTTTTTGCAAAGAGGGCTTTTATGTCGAGGTCATAACAGCCATGGGATTAGAGCCACCTTATTATATAAAGAATCATAAGGTTTTAACAGCTAAGGAGATGTTAAATAAAGCTATTGAGTTGGCTAAGGATTTTGATATAATTATTTCATCAGCAGCTATATCTGATTTTACAGTTGAGAGTTTTGAAGGAAAGTTAAGTTCTGAAGAAGAGAGAATATTAAAGTTAAAGAGAAATCCTAAGGTTTTAGAAGAGTTAAGAAAAATTTACAAAGATAAAATAATTATTGGATTTAAGGCAGAATACAATTTAGATGAAAAGGAGCTTATAAATAGGGCTAAGGGAAAATTAAATAAATACAATTTAAATATAATTATAGCAAATGATTTAAGTAAGCACTACTTCGGAGATGATTATATTGAGGTTTATATTATAACAAAAAATGATGTTGAGAAAATCTCTGGCTCTAAAAAGGAGATTGCTGAAAAGATTGTTGAAAAAGTTAAAGAGTTGGTGAAATGCCATGTTTAAAAAAGTTATAATTAATTCATTTAGGGGCATAAATAACCTTGAAATTGATGATTTGAAGAGGGTTAATTTATTTGTTGGAAAAAATAATTGTGGTAAGACATCTGTTCTTGAAGGAATCTATTTACTAAGCAATCCACTTACTATTTTAAATTTAATTGATATTAGAAATTTTGAAAACTTTAAGGAAATATATAAAGATTCAGAAGTTTTTAATAACGCATTATTAACTATTTTTAATAAAATAAATACCAACATTCCAATTAAAATTAGCGGTTATATAAATTCACATGAGATGAAAGAACTTATTATAAATTACATGGATGGAAGTGAGATTAAGTATGATGAAAATATTGGGGGATTTCCAATTGGAGGATTGCGTTTAAACTATACAACCTTTAAAGTTTCAGATATAAAAAATGTAAAAGTTTATGAAATATCTATATGGGAAGGAAGATTAAAAAAAGTTGTAATTAAAGAGAATAACAATATAAAATCTGTTGTTCCCCTACCTACTGGAGTTAGAATTTCTCGAATAATGGGGTTAGCAAAAGAACAAAAATCAATATATTTATCACCAAAGATAGATATAAGTAATATAGTAGAATGGATAAATAAACTTCAAATTTCAAAAGAAATTGACAAAATAATAGAAATATTGCAAAAAATAGAACCTTCTATAAAAGATCTGAGAATTGGGGCGGAGGGAATTATATATTGTGATATAGAAGCTGAAAAACTCATACCGATAAACGTTATGGGAGATGGAATTTTAAAATTATTAATTATTTTGTCAGCAATATACAATGCAAAAGATGGATTTGTTTTTATAGATGAAATTGAGAATGGTTTGCATTACACATCATTAGAAATTTTGTGGAGAGGAATTTTTGAAGCATCAAAGAAATTTAATGTCCAATTATTCGCAACAACACATTCATGGGAATGTATAAAAGCATATATAGATGTTTATGAAAATATGAAGAGTAAAGATATTGATATTATGCTATATAGGATTGAACGATACAACAATGAATTTAAAGCCATTGATTATGATAAAGAAACATTAAAAGAAGCTATTAATATGGAATGGGAGATGAGGTAAATGGAAACCTTAACAAAAAACAAAATACTAATTGTAGAGGGCGAAGATGAAAAAAGATTTTTTAAAGAATTTCTGATTTTTTTAGGTATATATGATGTCCAAATTTTAAAATATGATGGAAAAAACAATCTTAAAAATAAATTGAAAGTTTGGATTAGAGATTCTAATTTTAAAAACGTTATTGCTTTTGGAATCATTATTGACGCTGATAATAATCCTTATACAACTTTTCAAAGTGTTTGTGATATTTTAAAAAATGTAGGGCTAAACTCACCACAAGAGATGTATATTTTTTCAGAAGGAATTCCAAAAATTGGTATTTATATTATGCCCGGTAATTTCAAAGAAGGAATGTTAGAAGATTTATGTTTAAAAACGGTTAAAGATAATCCCTTAATTAGTTGTGTAGATGATTTAATTGAATGTGCTAACAAACTATATAAAGAAGGAAAGGTAAAAGAATTTTTTGGAAAGTATAATTACTTTAAAAGTAGAAGGTTTTATAGGAATAATTTTTTAAATTCTAATGGTAAAATTAAAAATATCGCAAAGGCAAGAGCATTAGCTTATTTATCCATAATGCCAGAAATCGTTAATTCTGTTGGAATTGGGGCGGAAAAAGGTTATTGGAATTTTGAATCAGAAGAACTTAATGAATTAAGGAAGTTTTTAGAGAATTTTAGGTGAAATCATGAGCAAAAGAGAAGAGACAGGTTTGGCAACAAGTGCAGGATTGATAAGGTATATGGATGAGACATTCTCAAAAGTTAAAGTTAAGCCAGAGCATGTTATTGGAATTACAACTGCGTTTATTATTATTGAAGCAATTTTAACTTATGGAAGATTCTTTTAACTTATCTTCCTAAAAATAACCTTTCTCCCAACCATTCTGGTAGTCCATTTTTAATAATCTTTTCATATGTCTTTTTAATGTCATATTCAACTCTAACAATCTCTATTTTAAAATCTTTTTCATCAAATATACAATAACTTGCTTTATTTATTCCATCTCTTGGCTGTCCCACACTTCCCGGATTTATTAGATGTTTTTTATCCCCATCTAAATGTATTTTGCCTTCATGAAGCAGTAAATTTCCCTCTTCGGAGTTTACAAATGGTATATGAGAATGTCCAACAAATATTATATCTCCACAATCAAAGGCATCATCAACATAATCAGGAAATAGATATTCCCATAACTCAGGAGATTTAGGATTTGCGTGAGAGAATATAACCTTTTTACCTTTTATCTTTTCTTCAATAATTAAAGGAAGGGACTCTAAAAATTTTAAATTTTCATTTTTTATTACCTTCTTAGTCCATAGTATTGCTATAATTCCATATTTATTAAAGTAATCCAAACTTTCCTTTCCTAAGACGCCATAATCGTGATTCCCAACTACACTTTTGCAATTAATCCCTCTTATTAATTCTACGCATTCGTTTGGATTGGCTCCATAACCAACAATATCCCCCAAACAAAAGATTTTTTTAATGCCTCTATTTTTTATATCATCCAAAACTGCATTTAATGCCTCTAAATTAGAATGTATATCACTTATTATAGCGATCATTACCTCCACCATAAATTTGATACATTAATTTATTAAAAAACCTTTAGATATTTATCTTTCCATCTCAACCATTATTAAAATTAATTTTATCTCAGCAACATTAACGTTTAAATATAAGTTAATGCCTACCTAAGATAACATAAAAAGTATTATACTACTCATAAAAATAAAAAATTAATATTAAAAAGTGTGATGATTATGCAGTATATTTATCCATTTACAGCAATAGTTGGACAGGAAAAGATGAAGAAGGCATTAATTCTAAATGCAATAAATCCTAAGATCGGCGGCGTCTTAATTAGAGGAGAGAAGGGAACTGCAAAATCTACTGCTGTTAGAGCTTTGGCTGATCTGTTGCCAGAGATTGAGGTTGTTGAAAACTGCCCATTCAACTGCGATCCAAATGGAGACCTATGTGATATTTGCAAAGAAAAGAAAGAGAGAGGAGAACTAAGAACTATAAAAAAGAAGATGAAAGTTGTTAATCTTCCAATTGGAGCTACGGAAGATAGAGTTATCGGAACATTGGATATAGAGAAGGCAATAAAAGAAGGAATTAAAGCATTAGAGCCGGGAATTTTAGCAGAGGCAAATAGAAACATCCTTTACATTGATGAAGTTAATTTACTGGATGATCATATAATTGATGTTTTGTTGGATGCTGCAGCGATGGGATGGAATATCATTGAGAGAGAGGGAGTTAGGATAAAGCATCCTTCAAGATTTATATTAGTAGGGACTATGAATCCAGAGGAAGGGGAGTTGAGGCCTCAAATTTTGGATAGATTTGGTTTAATGGTTGATGTTGAAGGGCTGAATGATGTTAAGGAAAGAGTAGAGGTTATAAAGAGAGTTGAGGAATTCAATGAAAATCCAGAGGCATTTTATAAGAAATTTGAGGAAGAGCAGAACAAATTAAGAGATAGAATAATTAAAGCAAGAGAACTTTTAAAAGATGTTGAGATAAGTGATGATCTCTTAGAATTTATATCAAAGGTTTGCATTGAGTTGGGAATTCAAACAAATAGGGCAGATATAACGGTTGTTAGAACAGCTAAGGCGTTATCTGCTTATAATGGAAGAACAGAAGTTATTTTAGAGGATGTTAAAGAGGCAATGGAGTTGGCTCTCCCACATAGAATGAGAAGAAAACCATTTGAGCCACCACAATTAAATAAGGAGAAGTTGGAGCAGATGATTAATGAATTTAAACAGGAAAATGATAAAAATGAAAATGAAAATAAAGAAAAGGAAGATCAAAAAGATAATAACATAAAAAAAAACATGATGAAATAAATAATAAAGGAGAAGATGGCAACTCAAATGATCAAAATAATTATCAAAATGATCATAATGATGATCAAAGTAAAAACGATAAAAATGGATATTTTGAGCAAACCTTTGGTGTAGATGAGAGTTTTAAAGTAAATCCCAACTTTATACAGTTTAAACTTAAAGATAATATCCATAGATATAGTTCTGGAAGGCATATTAAAAGTTTTAGTAGAAGAGGAAGATACGTTAAGTTTAGATTACCAAAGGATAAAACCACCGATATTGCCTTTGACGCAACATTTAGGAGAGCAGCTATACATCAAAAAAAGAGAAGAGAAAAGGCAGATAAAAAATTAGCCATATATTTAGAAAAAGAGGATATTGTTGAGAAAGTTAGACAGAGGAAGATCTCCTCCCACATATTGTTTGTTGTTGATGCAAGTGGCTCAATGGGAGCAATGAGAAGAATGGAGGCAGCTAAGGGAGCAGTAATCTCTCTACTCTTAGATGCATATCAAAAGAGGAATAAAATTGGAATGATTGCATTTAGAAAGGATAAGGCAGAGTTAATCTTGCCATTCACATCCTCAGTAGAGCTTGGAGAAAAACTATTAAAAGATTTACCAACAGGAGGAAAAACTCCATTAGCTGATGCTTTTATTAAAAGTTATGAGGTCTTTGACAGAGAGATTAGAAAAAATCCAAACATAATTCCGATAATGATTGTAATAAGCGATTTCAAACCAAATGTGGCTGTTAAAGAGGATTATGTTAAAGAGGTTTTCGATGCATGTGAGAAGATAGCTGAAAAGGGAATTAACGTTATATTAATTGATACAGAGCCACAATCATTTATAAAAATTGGGATTGGGAGAGAGATAGCCAATAAATTTGGATTTAAGTATTATAAGATAGAGGAGTTGAGTAAAGATAAAATCTTAGATATTTGTAAGGGCTTGGAGATTAACTTCTAATTAGCGTGCCTCTTTTGATTTTTATAATTTACACTTTTTTATTATCATGGATTTTAAAATTCTTCAACACTCTCATCAACAATTTTAATTTTTAATATCTTTTTATCCTTTTATTTTTAATGGTTTTAATGGCTTTAAAACACTAACCCTCACAAATAACCTCAATAATCTCTGACATTTAAACCACCAATTTTGACCAATGTTATTTAACAAAATAAAAATATAAAAAGCTCATAGTTTTTCTTCAATCATTCCCTCTATCTCTAAATACTTCTTTCTCAGCTTCTCTTTCATCTCTTCATCTGCCTTCCACATTCCTCTCTCTATTGCCTCCAACAATCTTTCAGTTATATTTAGCAGAGCATAAGGATTGTTTTCTTTAAAAAACTCTTCCATATCTTTATCAAACACATACTTCTCAGCAATCTTCTCATACATCCAATCATCTATTATGCCAGAGGTCGCATCCCATGCAAACATATGATCAACATACTTTGAGAAGTCAGCGGCTCCTTTATAGCCATGTTTTTTTAATCCCTCGATCCACTTTGGATTCATGATTTTTGTTCTAAATATTTCTTTTCCTTCTTCTTTTAGATGTTTTGTTCTTATATCATTTGGATTTGATGTATCTCCTACATAACTTACTGGTTTTTTGCCAGAGTAATAGGTTACAGAGGCAATTAAACCACCGTGATAACTGTTAAAGTCGTCTCCCTCAAATATATCCCATTCTTGACTATCTTCATTTTTAACCGTTAATTCAATCTTTGATAAACGATTTATAAACTCTTCTTTTGCTTCAACTCCATAATAGCCCTTTCCATAGGCATAGCCCCCCCACTCAACATAAACCTTTGCAAAGTCCTCTATTGATTCCCAATTCTTTTCATCTATTAAATGAGAAACACCAGCTCCATAACAGCCCGGTTTGTCGCTGAATATTCTATATAGAGAGGTTCTTTTAGCTGTTTCTTCATCTATTCCATTTTTTATTTTTTCTTCTATTTCTTTTTTATAGTGCTTTTTTATATAATTCATCTCGTCTGGCTCATCTAAATTAGCAACCATTCTTATTGCTTCATCTATAAGTTCAACAACGTTCGGAAAAGTGTCTCTAAATAGCCCAGAAATTCTTAAAGTTACATCGATCCTTGGTCTCCCCAACTTTTCCAATGGAATAACCTCTAAACCAACCACTCTCCCCATCTTATTCCAAACTGGCTTAACTCCCAATAAATACAAAATCTCTCCTATATCATCTCCTTTTGTTCTCATAGTTGGAGATCCCCAGACGATAACGCCTATATATTCAGGATATTTCCCTTCTTCTTTTAGATATTTGCTAATTAAGTCCTCAGCCAATTTTTTACCCATCTCATATGCAGATTTTGTTGGAATCTCTTGTGGATTACACGAGTAAAAATTTCTTCCAGTTGGAAGGCAATTTATATCCTTAGTTGGAGCTCCTGCAACTCTTGGAGGAATGTAAGAGCCCTCTAAGGCATTAACTGCATTTATTATTTCCTCATCAACTCTCATAAGATTTTTATAAATTGTTGAGACAATTTTTAAAATTTCTTTCAATTTTTCATTTTTTGTTAAATCGATGGTTTTTAGGTTGTTGATTTCTTTCTCATCAAAGTTGTGTTCCATATACTCCCTCAATAATTCTAACCCGATTTTATAAATTTCGTCTATTATCTTATGGTTTTTGCCTTTGTCTTCGTTTAGTTCTTTCCAGTTGTAGTTTAATGCATTAGCCAAGTTTTCCAAATATTCAAATTGGTATCTTATTATCATAAAGATCATATTTATCAACTTCTCTCCTTCCAAAGAAACGCCCATTATATGCAGTCCTTCATTTATTTGCCTATTTTTTAACGTTTCTAAGTAGTCATGAATTTTATTCAGAAGTTTTTCAAAGTTGTCTTTTGTTATTTCTTCATCAACTGTTTTTCCATCTAACAGGTCTTCATCTAATTTTAAGTCCTTAATTTTTTTAATTATCTCATTTTTTAGAAACTCTTTCTTTTCCTTGTTGTCTGTTTCATAGTAGTCATCTATCTCCTTCTCCAATTCTGCAAGTTCTCCATAAAGATCGGATGTTGTCATTGGTGGGATTAAATGGCTTATAATTGTTGCATAACTTCTCCTCTTTGCCTGTGTCCCCTCTCCTGGATTATTTACTATGTAGGGATAGATATTTGGCAATTCCATACATACATCTGGATAGCATTCATTAGATAAACCAACGCACTTTCCGGGAAGCCATTCTAAGTTTCCATGCTTTCCTATATGCATAACTGCATCTGCTTTGAAAACCTCTTTAATCCATTTATAAAAGGCAATGTAATAATGAGTTGGTGGCAAATCTGGAGAGTGATAAATTGCTGAGGGATTTTCTCCGAAGCCCCTTGGTGGCTGAATTGAGATGAATATATTCCCATTGATTATTCCAGGAATGATCAAGTTATTATCAAAGTTCATAACCTCTCCTGGAATTTCTCCCCAGTTTTTTATCAGCTCTTTTTTAACTTTTTCGGGCAGAGAGTTAAACCACTTCTCATAATCCTCTTTTTTTATCTTCCCAACTGCCTTTTTGATCATCTCTTCTGTTAAAAATCTCTTATCGTTCGTAGCGTAATTTAGCATCTTCTTTATTAATTCAGTCCCATTCTTTGGGATTTCATCAACTATAAATCCCCTTTTTTTCATTTCTTTTAAAATGTTGATAACGCTTTCTGGGCTATCTAAACCAAATGCACTCGCTATCTTATCGTTTCTTGGCGGATAGTTGTGGAAAATTATGGCTATTTTTTTGTCTTTATTTTCTTTAAGCTTTAAATTAGCATATTTTATAGACAAATCAACGATCTTTTCAGCCCTATCCTTTATTGCTCTATACTTAATTATTGGAACGCCTATTTCTCCATCCTTAACCTTTTCCTTTCCTCCTATTGGAAAGTGAATTATAGCCCCATCAAACTCTGGCATTGCCATTCCGATAATTAAATCGATTGGATTTAAGCCAGCAATTGAGTTTTTCCACTCCTCTATAAATCCTGTGGAAATGATCCCCTGAAGAAGTGGTGTATTTAGATGTTTTAAAAACTCAGGTTCATCTTTTAAGAGTTCTGGTTTTGTCCCCATTGTTAAAGTAAACATTGTGGTGTTTATTAAAGCAGATATGATCGGTTTTCCATCTTTATAAAAAAATCTTTTAAATGTTTCAACTGTTCCTATTGAACCAAGTTCATTTTTTAGATGAGAGCAAAAAACAGCTATTGGAATTGCTCCTTTTTTTTCAATCATATCAATTAAATCGTTTATATAGTCAATATTATTTGCTATAAACCAGTTTCTATAAAATAAAATCCCTATTATTGGTTTGTTTAAATCTTTATTTAATTTTTTTAAATATTTAAGGTAATCTTCGAGAGTTTCAAAGTATCTTCCTCTGTAATAAATTCCCTGCCATGGCATTGGCTTTGGCTCTTCATAACTCACATTTAACTTTCCAAATTTATTGGCTAAATATAAAAGGAGATTTTTGTAATTATAAACCCCCTCATATCCCAAATATTTTACGACTTTTTCTTTTATATCATCTTCTACTGTTCTATCTTTCTCTAAATCTGGATGAAATTCGTTTAATGTTGGGAGAGGTAGAAAGGGAATGCCATGTTCTTTACAAAATTTTGCCAACTCATCATAATATTTAAATGCATCCTTTCCTCCCATGAGTTTCGTAAAAACAATATTTGCATCTTTAATATATTTCAAAAACTCCTCAAACTCCTTTTTAGAGCATTTATAATCCAATATTTTAAATTCTATACCATATTTTTTAACGTCTTTATATGCCTCCTCAAAGACCAAATCATCGTTGTCTATTGTTGAAACAAATCCAATTTTTACCATTTTATCACCATCGGAAATATATTCAAGAGTTTATTATCGGTAATCCTTAAACAGTTAATTTAAATAATTGAATTTTAGCACGTTGTTGCCTTATAATATTACCATAGATTTATTATAATAAGTATTAGAATATATGTAAAATTAGCATGGAGAGGAAAAATATTTAATTAAATGGCGGTGTATTTAATATTATTTAACTTAATTTTAGTTTATTTTAACATACCTTTATGAATAATAACTTTATTTCCAAAGTATAAAAATCTTGCTTTTTATTTTTATTTACGTGATCGCAATAACTAAATAAAAACGTTTAGAATAGATAATAAAAGATAACAGCAAGATCATGGGGATTTTATGAAGTATTTAATATTAAAAATAACCAATAGGTGTAATTTAAACTGTATTTACTGCTATGCAAATAACAAAAATGATAAAGATATGGATTTTAAAACAGCCAAAAGAAGTATTGATTATCTTTTAAATTTAGATGATAAGTTAAAAATACAGTTCACAGGAGGAGAGCCGTTATTAAATTTTAAACTTATAGAGAAGGTAGTTAAATATTGCAATGAAACATATCCCAACAAAACAATAACATATGCAATACAAACCAACGCAACACTTTTGGATAAAAAGTTGGTTGAAAGGATTAAAGATCTAAATTTAAATGTTGGAGTGAGCATTGATGGTTTAGAGGTAAATGATCATTTAAGGCCTTATAAAGATGGAAAATCTTCAACCTTAGATACTTTAAAGGGGATATATTTGTTAAACTCTTATAATATAAAATTTGGAATCACATCTGTAATTACCTCCTATAATTTACCTTATTTGAAGGATTTTGTTAAATATCTATTAGCGGTTGGTGTAAGAAGCGTAAGTTTCGATCTGTTAAAACCAAAAAAAGAGGATCACTTAAAATTACTACCAAATCTTGAAGAATTTAAAAAAATATTAGATGAATTAAAAAACTACCCCATATTTATAAAAAATCTACAAAAAAGACCTAATAGAGGATACTGCTATTTAAATTTTGGAGATATGTTATTTGTCAATGAATATGGAGATATTTACCCATGTCCTACATTAGAGGGTTTCTTTTACGTTGGTAATGTAAGTGAGGGGATAAAATTACCAAAGATTGAGTGTAATAAGTGCTATGCAAGGGAGTTTTTAATGTCAATGTGGAATAAAAATGATGGAATAAGAAATAAAAAAAGAGAAAATAAATGAGAAAATTAAAGATTAAAGAAAATTGAGCAAAAATATAACTTATAGCTTCT
>JAADDS010000017.1 GCA_013153845.1 Methanococci archaeon
ATCCTCCCATTCCTATAACAACAACGTTTTTATATCCTTTTAATGATTCATATTTTTTTACATCTTCTTCGTAGATGACTTCTCTAAATCCAACGTCTCCGTTTTCCAATTTTTCCATTAGATTGGAATATGCATTCGTGAAGTTAACATTTTCTACGTCTTTTAGTTTTATCTCTCCAACCTTTAAAGCATTTTCATAGTAGTAATTTAGCATCTTTTCCCCCTAAGTATCTTTTTATTATTTTTTCTTTATTTTTAATTTACAAAATTTTTATCCGGTTTTAAAGGTTTTAGAGATGATAGACCGTTATTTTAAATTTCTCTTAAATTATATTTTAGATATATTTTCTTACATTTAATTCATTTATTTTATTTTTATTGATTTTCATCAATTATTTGATATATTATTATATATTTGAAAAGTTTTTAAAATTTTTAAAAATTATTATATTATTTTAAACAGTGTTGGTAAATTCCTCCTCCAAATAAACCCTTGTATCTCCTTATGGATGGAGAGTTCTGCCAACTTAAATTTCTAAATACGTGATGATAGCAATTTTTCATCATCATTGAGAGTGGAGCATTTTTATCGTATGGATATTTTGGACATTCGTATCTTAAATATTGCATAAACATACATATTTCATCCAACTTATAAAATGTCCAATTCAAAGCATGCTCTATTCCCCACATTAAACCCAATTTATCTGGAACTTTAAATAAAACCCCTGTTGCCTTGTCAAAATTTGGATGTTCACAGGGAGTTGGATCCAAAGGAATGATGGTGTCTTTCAACCCTCCCGTCTCCGTGGCAATAACAGGAGTGCAGTATGCCATTGCTTCCATCTGAACCAAACCACAGGGTTCCCAGTAGGAAGGCATCATGATCCAATCACTTCCTGCAAATACTAATGAAGATAAAGGCAGAGAGTAGCCGATCAACGCCAATATATTATCTTCATACTTATCTGCGAGCTCTTTTAATTTATTTTCAATCTCCCTATCTCCTTTTGTTAAAAATACGAATCTTACATCATTATGTTTTTTTAATACTTCGGGAATTGTTTCAAATATGGTGTTAAATCCTTTTTGATATGTTGCTCTACCTACAAATCCAATCATGGGATTTTCTATATCTCCTCGAACATTTCCATGAACCTCCACGTTAGTTGCAGAGATCTCTTTCTCTATCTTATTCCAGTCCTCTATGTATTCAAAGATCCCTCCCTTGTAAAACCATGAATACTTTATTTTCGGTTTTATATCGTAGGCATCCTCGGCAGAGTAGGGAGAAATATAAGCGTAGTTCCTTGGATCAAGTTTGTTATTGGATAGGGCTATCATTCTATCGATTATTTTAACAGGATCGTATTCTTCAATATCTATTCCATTTAATATACCACAAAATGGTTTATTTTCTATATACTTTTTAATATATGGAAGATTTTTTATTTCCTCAGCATGGGTTGGACTTACAGTATTTACTGCATCAGCATACTTCAACCCCAACTCCAAGAAGGTCATAACCTCTCCTTTGTATTCAACAACATCTCCCTTAAATGCCTCGTTGTGTATTGTAAGAGTTGTAGGCATATCTAAAACATCACTACATTTTGCTATTGCCAAACCGCACATCCAATCATGCCCAGAGACAACATCGAGTTTATCAACATCATCTAAGTATGTTATTACCAAATCTGCAAATATCTCATACTTTACAGGATCCCACACGTCTAAGTTGTTTACATTCTCATTGCTAAAAACGATCAATTCAACTCCTGTCGTTGGGTGCTTTGTTCTTATAACATCAAAAACGATTTTCGTCCCCTTATATATTATTTTGATTGTCTTAACTTTTTCATGAGGGAGTTTAAAATACCTACCATTGTGATTTAAAGTTAAAACGAGGACTTCATTCTCTTTCTCTAAAAATTTGGGAAGATCTCTCATCACATCTCCTAATCCCCCATAAGAAACAATGGGCGTTATCGTTGGGGCGAGAACTACGATTTTCATGGCTATCACTTTGAAAACGCGAAATTATTCTTTTAATTTTTAATATAAGATATAATAATGTATAACGCATCACAATCTTTTTATATCATCTAATTTAAAGTATCTATTAGATAGTTTTTATACCTTTCTAAGATTTACATCATATTTAAAAATCTAAATGATGGTATTATGAAAATTGCTATGATAACTTGGGAGTATCCACCAAGGATCGTAGGAGGGCTTGCAATCCATTGCAGAGGATTAGCAGAAGGGTTAGTTAGAAATGGACATGAGGTAGATGTAATAACTGTGGGATATGACATGCCCGACTACGAAAATATAAACGGAGTCAACGTTTACAGAGTAAAGCCCATATCTCACCCCCACTTTCTAACGTGGAGTATGCTAATGGCTGAGGAAATGGAAAAAAAGCTTGGAATTTTAGGAGTGGAAAAATACGATGTTGTGCACTGCCACGATTGGATGACACACTTTGTTGGGGCAAATTTAAAGCACATCTGTAAAATGCCCTACGTCCAATCCATTCACAGCACTGAAATCGGAAGATGTGGAGGAATATACTCTGACGATTCTCGAACAATATTTGGATTAGAATATCTTTCAACTTATGAATCTTGCCAGTTAATAACGGTAAGTAAATCTTTAAAAGAAGAGGTCTGCTCTATCTTCAATACGCCCGAAGATAAGGTTAAAGTTATTTATAATGGAATAAACCCGTGGGAATTCGATCTTAATCTAAGTTGGGAAGAAAAGATGAATTTTAGGAGAAGTATAGGAGTCCAAGATGATGAAAAGATGATTCTATTTGTTGGAAGATTAACATATCAAAAAGGAATAGAATATTTAATAAGAGCAATGCCTAAAATATTGGAGAAGCATAATGCAAAATTAGTAATTGCTGGTTCAGGAGATATGAGGGACTATTTGGAAGATATTTGTTATCAGTTGGGGATAAGGCATAAGGTCATATTTTTGGGGTTTGTTAATGGGGAAACATTAAAAAAACTTTACAACTCTGCTGATGTTGTTGTAATCCCCTCTGTGTATGAGCCGTTTGGTATAGTTGCTTTGGAGGCCATGGCAGCAGGAACTCCTGTTGTAGTTAGTTCCGTTGGAGGTTTAAAGGAGATAATACAGCACGAAGTTAATGGAATATGGGTTTATCCAAAAGATCCTAATTCTATTGCGTGGGGAGTTGATAGGGTTTTGTCGGATTGGGGTTTGAGAAATTATATAGTTCAAAATGCAAAAAGAGATGTTTATGAAAAATACAGTTGGGATAATATTGCCAAAGAAACCGTGGATGTTTATAATATTGCGATAGATATGATGAAATAATACAATATAAGATGTATGAATAGATAGGGATGATTAAGTTGAGCGATCAAATTAACTGAAAAATTGTGATATTAAAAATTTGGAAGTAAATAGAAAAATTGATATAATTATTAAACATTGATATAAATAATTAAGATAAATAATTAACGAGAAAAATAGACGAATCTAACAGTGATCATTGAGAATAAAAGGAGTTTTTAAAACTTTTGGTGATAATATGGAAGATCTCTGGGCAAAAATTGGGGAAACCGCAGGGAGGGTTTATCATCTGTTAGAAGATGGAGAAAAATCCCTCTCCCAAATTGAAAGAGCGTTGAGAAAAGAGGGATACAATTCTAACATCGTGAAAATGGCAATTGGATGGCTGGCTCGAGAGGATAAAATATGCGTTTTAAAAGATGAAAAGAAATGGACTATAAAATTAAAAAATTAAATCAAAATTTGGGGATATTAAATAATTAGATGTTATTAGATATTAAATAAAATTATCAAAATAAATAAAATAGTTAATACTGATTGTATAAGTTCAATTTATAATTTATTATTTTAATTTTATAATTAATCAATATTTAATATTTAGATTCGTTCTTTTATTGAATCAATATTGAAATAACATGAATATGAAAAATTAAAAATAAAGGGAAATAATTATCAACTTATCAACAACAAAGCGTGATTTTTATGGGAGGGATCGTTGGAAATAACTGCCTATTAACGAAAATTGGAGATTATGGGGAAATTGAGTATATGTTCTATCCCCACATTGGCTACGAGACACACTTCTTTGACTCTGCATTGGCAATATACGATAATAAGGTAAAGTGGCACTGGGATGAGGACTGGAACATAACACAAAAGTATATTGGAGAAACAAATATATTCAAGACGATCTTAGAAGATGAAAAAATAATATTAACTGTAAAGGACTTTGTTCCTGTCTCCCATAACGTTTTAATAAAACGTATCTATATAAAAAACAAACTTGATGAAAAAATAAGATTCAAACTATTTTTTTATGAAAATTTAAGGATTGGAGAAAATCCTGAAGTTAATACAGTCAAATATATCGAGGATGAGGACTGTATTGTTAAGTGTAATGGAAAATACATCTTTTGCATAGGAAGTGATAAAAAAATCGACTCATTTCAGTGTGGAAACAGATATAGCAAAACCAGTGCATATATCGATATAGAAAATGGTATCTTGAAAGAGCATAGAGAAAGCTCAGGTATTTTAACTGATAGTGCAATTTCTTGGAATATTGAAATAGATAAAAATAGAACATTGGCATTTAACATCTACATACTCCCTCAAAAGTTTGATGGAGATCTATCAATTATAACTGAACAACTTAGAATTATAAAAAACAACAGCGAAAATATAAAAAATCTATCACTAAACTATTGGAAAAATATTATAGAGAAAATAAATAGGGTAATACATCCAGAACTAAGACAGAATTATAAAATATACTCCATAACAAAAAGGGCATTAATGGCCCTATTAATGCTTTGTGATAAGGAAGGGGGAATAATCGCTGCTCCTTCTCTGCATCCAGATTATAGATACGTTTGGGGGAGAGATGGAAGCTATATCTCAATAGCCCTTGATCTATTTGGAATACGAGGGGTCTCAGACAGATTCTTTGAATTTATGTCAAAAATACAGAATGCAGATGGATCTTGGCTACAAAACTACTATGTAAATGGAAAACCTCGGCTAACTGCCATACAGAACGATCAGATTGGATCTCTACTTTGGGCAATGGACGTTCACTATCGGCTAACTGGAAATAGAAAATTCGTTGAGAGATACTGGGAAAATATAGAAAAAGCTGGAAATTATTTAAACAATGTTGCTTTAAACCTTACTCCATGTTTTGATCTATGGGAGGAGAAGTTTGGTGTCTTTGCATATACAATCGGAGCTGTCTATGCAGGATTAAAATGTGCATACAGTATGAGCAAAGCGGTAAATAAAAGAGAAGATGTTAAACATTGGGGTAAAACCTTAGAATATCTAAAAAAAGAGGTTCCTAAGAGATTTTACTTAGAAGACGAAGAGAGATTTGCAAAATCAGTAAATCCTCTAAATAAAGAGATCGATACAAGCATTTTAGGATTAAGTTATCCTTTCAACTTAATAGCAGTTGATGATGAAAGAATGATAAAAACAGCTGAATCTATCGAGAAGGCATTTAACTACAAAGTTGGAGGGATTGGAAGATACCCTGAAGATACATACTTCGGAGGTAATCCTTGGATAATAACTACACTCTGGCTTTCTTTATATTATAGAAGGTTATATAATGTTTTAAAAAGTAAAGGGGTTGATAGGGAAGAAAGAAAGCCATATATTGAAAAATCTAAAAGATTATTTGATTGGGTGGTTAAATACAGCTTTGACGGTCTGTTTCCAGAGCAAATTCATAAAGAGTTGGGTGTGCCAATATCCGCGATCCCCTTAGGATGGAGCAATGCAATGTTCCTTATTTATGTGTATGAAAATGATAATGTCATAATCCCTTAAAAATCAAAAAAATAAAGTTAATAAAGTTAAAAAAATAAAACTAAAAATAAAAAAATCATTTTGAGATGATACATATGCTACTAACCTTCAACTTTGAGGTGCACCAACCCCACAGATTGAATAAAGATATTGATCAAGAAAAAACAAACCTTTGGGAAAAATACGTAGATGTGAAGCTAAATAAAGAAGTATTTAATAAAGTAGCTGAAAAATGCTACATTCCAACAAATGAGCTTATATTGGACTTGATAGATGAATATGACTTTAAAGTCAACTATTCCATTACAGGAGTGTTTATAGAACAGGCCTTAGAGTTTAATGAGTATGTATTAGACCTTTTTAAAGATCTTGTAAAAACTGGAAATGTTGAGTTGATCGCAGAAACGTATCATCACTCCCTAACAAGTTTATATGAGGATGAAGAGGAGTTTATCGAGGATATTGAAATGCATAGAGAACTTTATAAAGATGTATTTAACTATAAAGCAAAAATTTTTAGAAATACTGAATTAATATACAATAATAGGATTGCTAAAATTGCAAAAAAGGTAGGATTTGAGGCAATATTTACAGAAGGAATCGAAAAAATACTTGGATGGAGATCTCCCAATTATTTATATCACTCTCCAGATGGGATGAAAGTTCTTTTGAGGAATTATCGACTAAGTGATGATATTGGATTTAGGTTCTCAGCAAAAGATTGGGATCAGTATCCATTAACAGCAGATAAATACGCTACATGGTTAGCTTCAACTCCTGGAGAAGTTATAAATATTTACATGGATTATGAAACGTTCGGAGAGCACCATTGGAAAGAAACCGGAATATTTGAGTTTTTAAAACATCTTCCTGCAGAGATTGGAAAATATGAACACTTAGAAGTTGTCAATGTTAATGAAGTTGTAGAAAGATTAGAACCAAGAGGAGAACTCTACGTTCATGAGTTCTCTACAATATCTTGGGCTGACACTGAGAGGGATGTGAGTGCATGGCTTGGAAATGAAATGCAAAGAATTTCCTTTGAAAAATTAAAATCCCTTGGAAGATTTATAAAAGAGAATGAAGAAAAATTAAAAATGTGTGGAAAATTTAAAGAGATCTATAAAATTTATAAAGTTTTGCAAACAAGCGATAATCTCTACTATCAATCAATTAAAGGCCTCTGCGATATGAACGTTCACAACTATTTCAGCCACTTTGATACTCCATTTGATGCATATGCAACATATTTAAATACCCTATACGATTTCGAATATCACATAAAAACCCTCTTACTAAACATCAAATCTAACAGAAGAAAAAAAGAACATGGATCTGTAGAGCTATACCGAGTAGAAAAAGAGGATTTAATGAAAAAAAATTTAAATTCCTTAGAAGAAGCGGAAAGTATATATAATGAAAAAGAAAATGATAAAAAGAATCGCAGTGGTAGTGAAAATGACAAATATGATGATGGGTTTATAATTGCATGAGGGAGAACTATGAAGAATGAAAAAAAATGTGTAATATTTATAATAGATGGGTTAGGAGATAGGCCAAACGAGCAGGGAAAAACTCCACTAATGGATGCAAAAACGCCGACAATGGATAAAATAGCTAAGGAAGGAATTTGTGGCTTGATGAACGCGATCGATATAGGAATAAGACCGGGCAGTGATACAGCCCATCTTTCAATATTGGGCTATGATCCTTACAAGGTTTACACTGGAAGAGGGCCGTTAGAGGCGTTTGGTGTAGGTTTAGATTTGAAAGAAGGAGATGTGGCATTTAGATGTAATTTTGCAACTGTTGATGAAAACTTTGTAGTTTTAGATAGGAGGGCAGGAAGAATCAGTCCTGAGGAAGCTGAACAGTTAGAAAAAGTTATTGATGGTATGGAGATAGATGGAGTTAAAATTATATTCAAATCATCAAAAGGATACAGAGGGGTTTTAGTTCTTAGAGGGGAAGGACTATCTTGCAAAGTAAGCGATGGAGATCCACACGAAGAAGGAGTAAAAGTTAATGAAATAAAACCCCTTGATGATTCCAAAGAGGCAAAAAGAACCGCAGAGATTCTAAATAAACTCTTAAAAATAGTTTATGAAAAATTAAACAACCACCCAATAAACGAAGAAAGAAGAAAAAAAGGACTACCTCCAGCTAATATTATCCTTCCAAGAGGGGCAGGTGTAGTGTCAAAAATTGAGAAATTCTATGATAAATATAAAATGAAAGGAGCATGTATTTGTGGAACTGGATTAATAAAAGGTATTGCAAAAATGGTCGGATTGGATCCAATAGAAGTGGAAGGAGCCACAGGAACTCCAAACACGAACTTTATGGGTAAGGCAAAGGCATTAGTTGATGCATTAAAGAAATATGATTTCGTTTTAGTTAACGTAAAGGGAGCAGATGAAGCAAGCCATGACGGAAATTACGATCTCAAAAAAGAAGTTTTAGAGAAGATAGACAATATGCTCTCATACGTTTTCGAACATATAAGTAGAGAAGATGTTTACTTTGTATTGACAGGGGACCACTCAACTCCAATAGAGATGAAAGATCACTCCGCTGATCCTATTCCGATCGTTATCTGGGGAAAAAGTGTTAGAGTTGATGATGTCGAAAACTTTAACGAATTTTCTTGTGCTAAGGGAGGCCTACACTGGATTAAAGGAGAGCATATTATGAAAATTTTATTAGACCTAACTGGAAGAAATGAGAAATTTGGAGCATAACCACTTATTCTCCTTTTTTATCTTCTCTTTCATTTTTTATTTTCATTTTTTATTTTTTTACATATATCCACGATCTCTCTTATGTTATATATCTTTACATCCGCAGTTTCCAGAGCTTTTTTTGATACATTTCCATTTTGCAAAGTTACAACAGAAAGATCGCTTTCTAACATTGCAGGGACATCATTAGCTCCATCTCCTACCATTATTGTAAAATATCCCCTACTCTTCAATTTTTTAATTAGATCTTTTTTCTTTTTTTGATGTGCCTCGGCTAAAATATGATCCTCTTTAACTCCTGTTATCTTAGCTAATTTCTTTAAAAATCCTTTTCTATCTCCCGAGGCAATGAAAACCTCAACTCCCATATCTTTTAATTTTCTAATGGTCTCAGGAACTTCTTTAAATAGGCATCCCGCAGTTGCAATCGTATATTCAACCTCTCCAGACCTTGTATCAACGATCAACGCACTACCATATCCAGTTTCTACATCATACCTCTTTAAAATATTTAGAGGATCTTGCAACTCCTTAACTCTCGTTTTTTCATCTTTAAAAATTCCCTCCTTATCTATTGGAGGATTGCAATATGATATTCCAATATTTACATTTTTTAAAAGATCGGATATTAGCATATCAGAATCCGCTTTATCTACAACCTCCAAAGGATCATCCTTAATTATCACTAACGCCCTACCTTCCTTTTCATCTACAATATCAACCGTCTGCCTATTACAAATAAACTTATTCTTTTTTAAATTCTTAATTGCCCTCATAATCTTTACAAGAGTTCCAGCACTATCAAACACAACCGCAATCATATCGATCCCTAAATTACATATATCCGCTATTAATATAAAAATTTATAAAAATTATTATAAAAATTACTGTGAGAATATGAGAAACTTAAAACTGATCGTAATAGCGGTAATAATAACTACAATACTCTCCACAATGTGCACATCTTCTCCAAATGAAAAGAGGGAAATTATGGGCAACAAAAAAGTTTTAATGGTTATAGCTCCAAAGGACTTCCGAGATGAGGAGTTATTTGAACCAATGGCTGTATTTGAAGCAAATGGATTAAAAGTAGATGTCGTCTCTACAAAAAAAGGCACATGCATTGGTATGCTTGGAAATAAAATAACTGTGAATAAAACCATAAATGAAGTAAACCCTAACGAATATGTAGCAATAGTCATAGCAGGAGGGATCGGCTCCAAAGAATACCTATGGAATAATACTGAATTATTATCTCTGGTTAAAAAATTTTATGAAGATCATAAAGTTGTTGCAGCTATTTGCCTATCTCCTGTTGTTTTAGCAAGAGCAGGTATTTTAAAAGGTAAAAAAGCAACTGTCTTTCCAACTCCTGAAGCAATAGAAGAACTAAAAAAATATGGGGCAATCTATGAAAATAAAGGAGTCGTTGTTGATGGAAATATAATAACTGCACAATCTCCTGAATATGCAAGAGTATTCGGATTAGAAGTTCTTAAAGTTATAGAAAACAACTCTAAATAAAATTAAAACTTTTGAAGATGATTATTTTAATCCACCAATATCTTTCTTATAAAAATTGCAGAACATTTAGAGAACTTAACATCAAAATTTAATAAATATGATTTAATTATCGGGATTATAGCTTTTTTTCTGTCTCTATCACAAAACGTGTTGATTTTAATCGGTTATTGTTGGAGATATTAAAAAAATATAGAACAGCTGATTTCCATCCTCAAGGACTGATTTTAACCAATAAAAATTTTTAACAAAAGGAATACCAAATCCCCATACGTTTCCATCCTCTAAGAGGTCTGATTTTAACTTTTTGGAAGAAAAGGAGTATCAATTATACAAGTTATTTCCATCCTCCAAGAGGTCTGATTTTAACGTGATCGGAATGGAAGTAAGGAAATTAATATTGGAAGAAAAATTTCCATCCTCCAAGAGGTCTGATTTTAACTTTTTGTGTTTAAGTAGTATTTTTCTACTTTCATTATTTCCATCCTCCAAGAGGTCTGATTTTAACAGATTTTACTACAACTATTAAGCATATTACAGAGTTATTTCCATCCTCCAAGAGGTCTGATTTTAACAGTTATTCCGATATATGTAGGTTTTTTAATCTAAAGATATTTCCATCCTCCAAGAGGTCTGATTTTAACCGAAGTTCAAGAAAGAAGAAAAAAAGCATATGAATTACATTTACAAATTTCCATCCTCCAAGAGGTCTGATTTTAACTTATTTGAGGAGTATGAATTAATACTCCATTCTTTATTTCCATCCTCCAAGAGGTCTGATTTTAACGTAAAACAAAAAAAAGGTGATAAAATGGATATGGAAAAATTATTTCCATCCTCCAAGAGGTCTGATTTTAACGGACACTCCTGCAAATACAGCAATTACAATAATGGGATTTCCATCCTCTAAGAGGTCTGATTTTAACATTTAATGAGTTTAACAATAATGTATTAAATGAAATTTTATTTCCATCCTCTAAGAGGTCTGATTTTAACAGGATAAAAAGAGCGTTAAATATTAAATTAATGGTTAATTTCCATCCTCTAAGAGGTCTGATTTTAACATTTTAGTGAAAATAGACAGATTATTATAAAAAAATATTTCCATCCTCTAAGAGGTCTGATTTTAACGATAAACCCAACTGCCCTCAAAAAGTTTAATAAATTTAATTTCCATCCTCTAAGAGGTCTGATTTTAACCAAGACGTTTTAACTGCTTTGAATGGTAAAGATGTAATTTCCATCCTCTAAGAGGTCTGATTTTAACAACTTCTTAATTGAATTACTTGTAAAAATATTAAAATTTCCATCCTCTAA
>JAADDS010000016.1 GCA_013153845.1 Methanococci archaeon
AATAGATAAAAAATATATAGTCGGCGATGACGCTCCGGTATAGGAGCTGAGCCAACTGGCGATGATGCCTCAGTATAGAGGCGGAGCCAATACTAACGGGATCACCACCTTAAGAGGTGGCAATATGAAATTTTTAGAGAGGGGAGTATATAAGGTTTTTGCTGGCTTAGTTTTAGTAAGCATGATAGGTGCCTTAGTAGCTGAGCCGGTGGCTTTGGGAGATATTGCGGCATATTATTTATATGAACACTCAAAAAATGGGGAGTATAGTAGTGCAGTGCAGGATGGATTACAATTATATAATTGCTATAGATGGGGTATAGATGGAGCAGGGTTTTTATCTAGAGTTGCAGCTGAGGCTGTGGTTGAAGATGGTCTTTTAGCAGCAGGAGTAGCTACTGGTGGAGTGGGATTAATAGCATTGGGGGTAGGTATTGGTCTTTAAGGCATTTCGAAATTTAACTTATTATTTATAAAATTTTGGTGATGATTTAATGTTCTTAAAACGCGTGTATTTATATATACGAATGCTATATACAATAATATTTGGAATTTTTCTTATATTTCTCTATAATCTAAAGCCTCCCTATAAAATATTGATATGTGGGTTACTATGTTTTATGATATTAATAGATATTTTTTTAATGGGATTAAAATATTATAAAAAGAAAAAAGAAAAATTCACAGATAATAATAAAGTATTTTGAAATTTTTCCATAAATGATCTTTGTGAAACCATGAAAATACCGATAATTTTAACTCTTACAATATTCTCAATAGGTTTTATTGTTGGATTTATCTCCATAAACAACTTATCAAAAATTAACGATAAGGATTTATCCAATTTTAAACCTAAAATAAATTTTAACTTTCCTTCAATAACGTAAGATTTAAATGAAAAAGAAATTAAGATTATAATAAATATGGCTAAAAAAGGTGTAATTATGAAATTTTTTAATAGAGAAAAAGAAATCAATGAAATTCTTTTAATCTTAGAAGAAGAACCAAATAATATTTATTTTATCTATGGCCCTTTAAATAGTGGAAAATCAACTTTAATAAGAGAAGTTATAACTAACAGATTAGATAAGTCAAAATATATTCCGTTTTTTATTGATTTTAGGACGAGGAATATTCTAAATGTTGATAATTTTATTGAATGCTTGTTTGAAGTAGATGAAAAATCAAAAATAGACGATTTTAGAGAGTATGCTAAATCATTAGCTGATTTGTTAGTTAAAGGCAGTGAGGAGATTAGTAAATATTACTTGGGCATGCCTATTAAAATACCAAAACCATTTTTTGATAGAATTTTTAGTAAAAAGGATAAGTCAGCAGATGTTTATCAATATATTGAGTATTTATTTGCTAAATTAAATGAGAAGGGTAAAAGACCAATTTTAATATTTGATGAATTACAGATGATTAAAGAGATAACTTTAAACGGGAATAGGTTGTTATTATGGAGTTTATTCCAGTTCTTAGTGGCATTAACCAAAGTTCAACATCTATGCCACGTTTTTTGCCTAAGTTCTGATAGTTTGTTTATTGAATATATCTACGGAAAAGCTGAATTAAAAGGGAGAGTTGATTATATCTTAGTTGATGATTTTGATAAGGAAACTGCCTTAAAATTTATGGATTTTTTAGCTAAAGAAAAAAATATTAATCTAACTAATGAGGATAAGGAGTTGATTTATTCTTATGTTGGTGGAAAGGCAAAGGATATTTATGATGTTATTGTAAAGTTAAAAGCTGTTAAAGATTTGAAATACATTTTAGAGACAAAACTTAGGGAAGAGTTGAATCACTTGGAAGAGTTATTAGAGAATGTTGAAGAAGATTATGAAGGCATAAATTATGATGATGTCTTAAAAGCATTGAAATTGTTTAAAGATAATTATGAACTTCCAAAAAGTAAGATAAAAAGGAAAATTAGGATATTTTTAATTAAAGAGAATATTTTATTCTTAAATCCACAAAAAGGGATTTTAAAGCCACAATCATTTTTAATATGGAATGCTATAAAAAGGTTGTTATAAATAAAGTTTTAAACCACTTTACTTTTTTATATTTATTAAAGTTTTTAATAGGGCATTTGTTTCCGTATAAATATTTTACGATCTGAATTAAATCGTAATATATATATATAGGGGGATTGTATTATTATGATAATGAAAAAAGTGTAAAACGATATGTGGAGTAAAGAAGCATATTGGACAAAAATATAGTCGGCGATGACGCTCCGGTGTAGGAGCTGAGCCAATACTACGGGACAACCAGCAATAAAGGTGGGCAATATGAAATTTTTAGAGAGGGGAGTATATAAGATTTTTGCAGGTCTGGTTTTAGTAAGCATGATTGGTGCCTTAGTAGCTGAGCCAGTGGTAGTGGGAGATTTGGGATTAACATTAGCACAGGCAACAAAGATGGTGACTGGAAAATCTCCAGATTCTACTGTAGTATATAAAAATAGTGTAAGTTTAGGTAAAGTTGGAGCAGGTATTGGAGCAACGTACGGTTTTAGATATGGGATCAGATTCGCTATAAGGGGTGCAGTAATTGGAGTAAGTGCTGGACCAGAAGGTGCAATTGCAGGGGCAATTATAGGATTTGCTGTAGGAGCTGCATAAATAATACTATACTTTTGTTTCTAATTTATTTTTGCATAATTTTTATATAAGCTTTTATTGGTGGGACAATGATGGATAGTATAGATACTATCAACAGAAAACTTAAAAACAATTTTTTATATGTGTTGTGGATTTTTATGGGCGTGCCTTTTATAGCTAGCATAATAATAATAATTAATACATATTTTTATAAATTAACTCATAATTTCTTATTTATTTATTTCGGAATATTTATTGGACTTACTTTTGAGAGATTTGTATATTGTTATTGGTATCCTAAAAAGGAACTAAAGAACTCTACTATATGGGGAATAATAATACCTGCAGCACTATTATCAATTCTTGTCATAGAAATATTCAATATGCTATTAAAAATTACAGAATTACAAAATATATTATTTATACTATATTTGATTATGTTTGCAATCCCCGTTATTAGATATGGTGACATATTTTTAGGTGTAAATAAAGAGTCTTAGAGTATTTGATAAAAAAGTGAAACCATGAAACTACCAATAATTTTAACTCTTACAATATTCTCATTAGGTTTTATTGTTGGATTTATTTCTATAAACAACTTATCAAAGATTGATGATAAGGATTTATCCAATTTTAAACCTAAAATAAACTTTAACTTTCCTTCAATATTATCAAACAACTTAAAAGTTATATTTTTAATGTTAGCTGGAGCAATAACTTTCGGCTTATCTACTTTTATAAATCTAATATATAATGGTTTTAATGTTGGTTTATTAATCGGTTCTATCTTCCAAACTAACGAACCGTTAAAAGTTATTGCTGGTTTTATTTTACCACATGGAATATTCGAAATCCCAGCTATATTAATATCAGCAGTAGCTGGTTTTAAAATCCCATACGAAGTAACTCTCTACTTATTAGATAAAAAAGAGAAACCAATAACTAACGAGGATATTAAAGAGTTTTTAAAACTATCTCTAATTTCAATAATTCTAATCATAATAGCTGCTTTTATTGAGGTTTATATAACTCCAAAGATAGCCACTTATCTACTAACGTAAGATTTAAATAGTTGAAGCAACAAATACAATCATTGAAAAATCTAATAGGTGGTATTGATGAATATAATAGAAGCCCTAACAAATCCAGACACTTTCTTCAAAAAACTCTCTCAGAAAGAGATCTCTCTAAAAGAACCGTTTTTAATTGTATTAATATTTTCCATATTGATAGCAATCTCTGCCTACATATCAACTTCAATTATATACAAAATCTTTCCTCCACAGTATCAGCAAGTATTGGCTTTTACCAAGATTATTGCGTTAATATCTACATTTATTGGTGGAATTGTTGCATGGTTAATTATAGCAGGAGTTATGCATCTCATTTCAATGGCATTTAAAGGGGAAGGGAGCTTTAAGAAAACATTATCCTTTACTGGCTATGGATTTCTCCCCAATATAATTGGAGCTTTAATAACAATCCCTATTGCTTATTATTATTTATCTCAAATTCATATTCAACCATTAACTATAACTCAGATGCAGAATCCAATGATTGTTCAAGAGGTTATAAAGCATATAATCCCAAAGACGTTAATCTATACAAATACAATAATTGGCTTTGCTGTAACTATATGGAATTTATATATATGGACTTATGCAATTAAATATGCAAGAAACTTAACTTTAAAAAACGCATTTATCACTGCCTTAATTCCAACGGTTATATTTGGATTGTATCAACTATACAGCGTATTAAAGTTATTATAAGATGAGGGAAAAAGATGAAGGGCTTAAAAAAATTATTTATCATCTTTATCTTCCTATTTATTTTATCTCAAGTTTCTGCTTACATAATCTTTAAAAATTTTGATTATAAAGCCCAATACTTGGAGCCGTCTAAAACCTATGATCTATATATAACGATAGAATCAGATAAAGAGATCAACGATACAGTCATATATATAAAACCAACAAATGAAATATCAAAAGAGAACATAGAAATTATTAAAGGAAAGCAGTGGATTGGACATCTCTTTCCTTATGAGTATGGAGTAGCCCATTTAATAATAAAAATAAAGCCAAATGCTCCAAATTATGATTATAAAATAACGGTTTATTGCAACTACACAAAGGATGATCAGCAGTATTCTGAAAATAGAATTTTTACTCTCCCAGTGAGAGGAAAGGCAAACTTGGTAATAGAAACTACCAAAAATATGTTAAATGTTGGGAATAATAAAATCCTCCTCCTATTAACAAATAAAGGAACAGGAACTGCTGAAAATATAAAAGTAGAATTTCAAAACTCAAATAATTTAATAATTTTGGGGGATAACACTTTCACTCTATCCTCTCTCAACTCTGGGGAATCAACCTACATTCCATTAACAATTTTTGCCAAAAAAGAAGGAGTTTATTCTATAAATTACAAAATATCATATAAAAATCCATACAATTTATTGGAATTAACGCAAAAATCAGAGACGATAAATGAGGATTCAAAATCTGAGACATTAACCTATCAAAATAAAAATACAGTTGAAGAGACGGGGATTTTAACCTTCAATGTATTTCCAAATGAGCTGGTTTCAATAAATATAAAAAACCCAACCATTACAGTTGGAAAGATAGAAAATTTAACAATTTCAATAAGAAATAATTATAAAGATTCCTTATTTGTTGTTCAGATAGGCAAATATTTCATTGGAGATGATCAAAAATCAATATTCATCAAAAAAGGAGAGGCAAAAAATCTAACTTTCCAGATAAAAGTAGATAAAGAAGGTGTAATTGATATTCCTATATTAATATATTTTGATAACAATCAGATTGAGAAAAATCTAACGATAAATGTTGTAGGAAAGGCAGATTTGGTTTTAAGTGGAGTTGATGTAGAAAGCTCATTTAACGAAATAAAAATAACTGGAGATATAGACAATATCGGAACTGGTAAGGCAAAAAGCGTTTTAATATCAATAGAAAAAACAAAAAACATCATTCCAAAAAAGCCATATGAAAACTATTTCGTTGGAACTCTAAATCCCGATGATTATGGTAGTTTTGAACTGCACTGCCAAATTAATGGAAATGTAAGTGAAATTCCTCTTAAAATAACATATAGAGATGAAGATAACAACCTAATAACTATCTATAAAGCAGTAAAAATTAATAGAGAATCAGTTTCTTTAAAAACCAATAATAGTGGAGGAGTTAATTATTTAGTCGTTGGAATAGCGGTTATATTCTGTATGGGAGTTATATATCTGATTTATAGGGGATTTGTAAAGAAAAAGTGATATTATGAAAGGAATAAATCCATTTTATTTTTATATTGGAATGGCTTTAATACTCGCGTTAATTGTATTTATACTTTTAATTACTAAATCAATACTGCTCTTTATATTGTTGGCTTTTGGAAGTTTAGTAGGAATTACTTTAATTCTAATCCATATCTCAAGAAAAATATTAAAGATAGATAAAGGACGGCTTAAAAAAGAAGTTAAAGGAATATTTGGAAATAGGGTTTATAAAATTTTAGGATTAATGTTAGTTTTAGGATATGCTGGATTTATATACTTCTTTAGGACTTTTTATAACGGTGCAGTTTTATTTTTTATATTTATAGCGGCATTTACAATTTCTGAGTTTTATAAAACCTATAAGATAATAACCTACGAAAAAGGGATATTGATTGAGGGTATTGCATTTTATAGCTGGGAAGAGATTGAAAAAACAACTAATAAGGACAAAAATCAAACAATATTAAAAATTAAAGGTATTCCTAAAGAAATAATAATTAATGAAATAATTTGAAAATTCTTAGGGGGAATTTATGATTAAACTCAAAAATGTAACAAAAACATACAAAATGGGAGGAGAAATTATCTATGCCCTAAAAAATGTAAATTTAAGAATAAAAGAAGGGGAGTTTGTTTCTATAATGGGACCTTCTGGCAGTGGAAAATCAACAATGTTAAATATTATTGGTTGTTTAGACAAACCAACAGAGGGAGAGGTTTATATTGACAATATAAAGACCAATGATTTAGATGATGATGGATTAACAAAAATTAGAAGAGATAAAATTGGTTTTGTCTTTCAGCAATTCAACTTAATTCCTTTATTAACTGCCTTGGAAAATGTTGAACTCCCATTAATTTTTAAATATAGAAATTCGATGAGTGAAGAAGAGAGGAGGGAAAGAGCTTTAAAGTGCTTAAAGATGGCTGAGTTGGAAGAGAGATTTGCCAATCACAAACCAAATCAATTGAGTGGAGGGCAGCAGCAGAGAGTTGCAATAGCGAGGGCTTTGGCAAACGATCCACCTATTATATTAGCGGATGAGCCAACTGGAGCGTTGGATAGCAAAACAGGAGAAAGGATAATGCAATTATTAAAAAAATTAAATGAAGAGGATAAAAAGACCGTTGTTGTTGTCACTCATGATATAAATGTTGCAAGATTTGGAGAGAGAATAATTTATTTAAAAGATGGAGAGATTGAGAAAGAAGAAAAATTGAGGGGATTTGATGATAAATAACATCTCAAACTTCGATAAAGTTAGAGCAGTTGCAATAGCGATATTGTTTTATATTTTTATAATTTTGGTTGTTGATGGGAGCATTTCCTCTTTTATTGGGGATTATATAACTTATCCAGTTGATAAAGACAACCTTATAAAGTTTTATGATTTTGTTTATGTTATTGGCTTTCTTTTATCTTTATCAATATCAACATGGATGTTTTCAAAAGGTATCGTTAAGGACTTTGCAAGATCTTTTGTTATATTTTTTGGAATTGCCTTTATATTAGGAATTGGGCTATTTTTGGTCTTAACGTTTCTTGAAAAGCATATTATAAGCATGAGTGGCTATACAACTTTAATATTATTTTTCTTTCTTTTAAATCTCTTTGAAAAGCTGGATAAATTAAATATAAATAAAAATAAATAAAAATAATGGATAAAATAAAAGTGAGAGCATGTATTTTGAACTGGCAAAGAGAAACTTAAAAAGAAACTTATTGAGGAGTGTTTTAGCATTACTTGGAATAATTATTGGAGTTGCGGCAATATCCTCTTTGGGAATATTAGGAGGGGGATTAAAGCAGGGAATTATGGAAAATTTGGGAAGTATATCAAACTATATAATTGTTTTTCCAAATTATCAAAATGGTTATACATCTTTTGATAAAAGAGATATTGAAAAACTGAGAGTTTTAAATTGTAAAGTTATTCCTGTCTATGCAACCTCTGATTTTGTTTATATAAAAGGAAAGAATAGAAAAGCATACGCAAACATCTTCGGCATTGATAAAAATGATATAAAATACCTAAATTTGAAAGTGAAGGTTTCCGACACTTCTGTTGCTGTTGATACGTTCTTTTCTAATGTTAATGATGTTAATGTAGGAGATCAGTTGGAGATTAAAAACATCTCACTGAGAATTAGCGGAATTTATAACAGCACGTTTTTATTTCCAGATAACTCGTTAATTTTAACGGCAAAAACATACAGAAGGTTTTATGGAGAAAATAATTATAACTATTCAAGAATAATCCTCTATGTTAAGAATATAGAGGATATAAATAAAATAAAAAATGAGACAGATAAAATTTTAAACAGAAAAGAAAAAAAATGCATAATAATATCTTTAAACTCTATATTGGAAGCGATTAATGGAGTTATAACCAAGGTTTCTTACTTCTTAATGGGAATTGGAGCTATCTCATTATTAGTTGCAGGCATTGGAATCGGAAATGTTATGTTAATGAGCGTTGTAGAGAGAACGAAGGAGATTGGAGTTATGAGAAGTATTGGGGCATCAAAAAGGGACATCATAATTTTATTCCTTTATGAAGCATTGATCTTGGGAGTTATTGGCTCTTTAATCGGAGCGTTTTTGAGTTTATTCTTCGGTTATTTGATCGTTCATTATCTCTTAAAAACCTCTTTATCTTATTATGCTATCTTCTATATGATAATCGGCATTACATTTGGAATCTTAACATCTCTAATCTCTGCCTTATATCCTGCATACAAGGCATCAAGGTTGGATCCAATAAAAGCACTGAGAAATGAATAATAAATATTTTTTAGGATTAAAATGGAAAAATTCACATTAGAAACTTTAAATCTTCTAAAAAACAAGGTTTTAGAAAATAAATCAAAAATTGGAGAAGAACTTACAGAGATTCTTATTAAAGAGATTGATGAGCTAATAGAAACTGCTAATGATCTTTATGATTTTGAAAAGTTGAAGGAAATAAACCTTTATTATGATGAAATATATAAAATCATTGCCTTAACTTATAAAGAAGTTAAAAATGTTGAAAAAGCCAAAAATTAAAAAAAGTTGGTGTAAGTATGGAGAACTTTGAATATGAGCTAAAAAATGCAATAGAGCATATATTAGAAACCAATTATCCGAGAAAGGCATTTTGGCACTTTGATGATTTAATTGATGATTTAAAAAGTGGAATTAAAGCAGGAGATGATGCAGTGGTTATAAAAAACATGGTTGTGAATATGGAAGGTCCCTATCCCTTAAAATTAGGGGCAAAGACAGCTTTAATACATACAGCATGTGATGTTGTGGCTATGGGAGCAGAGCCAAAATTTGCGTTAAATGCCATTCAAGCAAAAAATGATGATGAGATAAAATTGGCTGTTGATGGTTTAAGAAAGCAGAGTATTGGCTTAAATATTCCAATAGTTGGAGGAAACACTCAAACAGTTGAAGAGTTGAAATCTTGCATTGCTGTTGCTGTTTTTGGAGAGTTGGTTGATGAGAAATTAATTATTAGAGATGGGGGGGCTAAGGAAGGAGATTTATTAATTATGCTTGGAGATCCAGTAGAGGGAGATGTTGGAGAGAGAGTTTATAAGGCAAAGAAAAAATTTGATACATACTTAGAGATCTTAAAAAGAGGAATAAAGGTAAATGCGTGTAAAGATGCATCAAGAGGTGGCTGGCTGGGAAATTTGTTGGAGATGTTAATTAAGGCAAAAAAAGGAGCTGAGATAAAGTCCCTTCCCTATCCAAGAGCTACAAGATACTTAGGAAGTTATATATTGGCAGTTCCTGAAGAGGAATATGAAAAGATTTTAGACATTGCATTAAAAAATAAATGCCCTCTCGTGTTATTTGGGAGAATTATAGAAGATCCAAAATTGGTTATTGGCACGAAAGAATATCTATCTGAAGAGAAAATGCTTGAATTGATAAAGAGGTTTCCATACAAACCGATGGGAATTTAATAATAAGAATAATGAAGAAAGTAATAGACAATGGATAAATAATAAAAATTAATAACAATAAATAAAAAATAAAGATAAAAAAAGATAAAAGGCATATAAAAGATAAGTAAATGATCTGCATTAAAGTTATTGGAGAGTGATGTTTATGGTAAAGATCGCTTTATTAACCTGTGGAGCAGAGTGGAGCGGTGTTTATAGAGAAATCGAAAAAGCAGCACAAAAAGTTGGAGGAGAACTTGTTTTCCCAGAGGTTGATCTCTCATATATTGATGAAGTTGAGGAGAGATTAGGATTTAAAGTAGGATCTGACAACCTAAAACTGATGTTTGCAAGGGCAATGTCAATAATGGAAGGAAACACCGATGCTGAAGCAGTGTTTGTGGCAACATGTTTCAGATGTGCTGAAGGTGCCTTAGTAAGAAATGAAGTAAGAAAACTTATACAACAAAACACAAGCTTGCCAGTAGTTATGTATTCATTCACAGAGAGAACAAAAGCATCTGAATTATTAACAAGAATGGAGGCATTAACCACAATAGTTGAGAGAAAATCTCTATTGGCAAGGAAGAAGCAGGAAGGAATAAGCTTAGGTATTGACAGCGGATCTACAACAACAAAGGCAGTTGTTATGATAGATGACGAAGTTGCAGGAACTGGATGGATATATACAAAGGATGTTATTGAGTCAGCTAAAGAGGCAGTTGATAATGCTTTAAAAGAGGCAGGAATAAGTTTAGATCAAGTTGAAACAATTGGAACCACTGGATATGGAAGATACACAGTAGGAAATTACTTTAAAGCTGATTTAATCCAAGAAGAGCTAACAGTCAATTCAAAAGGAGCTGCTTATTTGGCTGATAAGCAAGAAGGAGAGGCAACAGTTATAGACATTGGAGGGATGGATAATAAAGCCATCTCCTTGTATGATGCCATTCCAGATGGGTTTACAATGGGAGGAATCTGTGCTGGGGCAAGCGGTAGGTTCTTTGAGATTACTGCAAGGAGATTGGGTGTCTCTCTCCAAGAGTTGGGAGAGTTAGCAGCAAAAGGGGACTGGAGAAAGATAAACATGAACAGCTATTGTATCGTCTTCGGTATTCAGGATTTAGTTACTGCATTGGCTGAGGGGGCTAAGGCAGAGGATGTAGCAGCGGCAGCAGCCCACTCAGTAGCTGAGCAGGTCTTTGAGCAACAATTACAAGAGGTTGATGTTAGAGATCCAGTCATACTGGTTGGAGGAAGTAGTTTGTTGAAAGGTTTAGTTATTGCTATGGAAGAGGTCTTAGGAAGAAAGATCGTTGTTCCTAAATACTCTCAGTTAATTGGTGCTGTTGGAGCCGCTTTGCTATCATCTGGTTATAGATACAAGAAGATGAAGGCATAATTTTTTTAATTTTTTGGTGGAACTATGAAATTCTTTGATAGGGAGAGGGAGATTAATGAAATTCTATCAATCTTAGAAAGAGAACCAAATTTAATTTATTTTATCTATGGATCTT
>JAADDS010000059.1 GCA_013153845.1 Methanococci archaeon
TATGAAAGATAAAAGTGGAAATTGGATAAATAACATAATAGATGATTTAAACAATCGTAAATTATTGGAAACTGAGTTGATATTAAACGAAGTTGTAAATAAAATCAATGATCTTGTATTGGAAATAAATAATTATGTTTCAGAGATTCACTACGGATTAAAACTAACTAATGAGAAGATAAATTTATCAATTTCTGAATTAAACGAACTTGAAAATAAACTAAGAGAGTATCTTCTATTTGTAGATGAGATGAAGAGATCGATGGATCACACTAATGAAGAGCTCAACAATATGAAAAATGAGATGATAGATTTAAAACATTCGTTAGAAGAGTCGACATTTAAAATAAATAACAGATACAACATATTAGAACAGGCGTTAAATCAAAATAACAAGAAGATTGAGGGAATTATTTCAAACATTAAATCCCTATCTAAAACTCATGAAGAAGTTATAAATTCTCTAAATTCAACAAAGCGGCTTTTATACATAGCAATTTCAATCTCCTTACTTAACATTATTCTAATTTCTGTGAAAAGTTTTGGCTTCTTCTAAATTCCACTCCTTTTTCTGAAAATATTTTTTTAATTTCATCTAAAAGTTCATCATAATTGTATATTTTATCTAAATTTAGGTTTTCTTCAAGTAATTTCCCTGCGTCATCATCTCTCATATTCTCAATTTGAAAAATCACGGATCCATCCAAAATTACAGGATTTTTAAGTATTTCATCCTCATCTCCATCCACGATACCAACCACTCTTACACCAAACCTTGCCAAAATGTCCCCGCAGATCGTTGTAGTGTCATCTCCAATAGTTATAACCGCAACAATATCCTTATCTTTTATTTTATCGATAATATCTTCTCCTGCGTGATTTACCAAAACCACCTTTCCATTTTTCACGTTTTCATTCTTAAATTTGGGCTTTGTTGGATGTCTTCTTAAAATTCCTGTCTTTATAACTGCCTTTTTTAGATCCACATTTTCCAGTTTTTCAACACCGCCCTCTTTTAACTTTCCTCCCAAAATATCAACTAATTTTCCGTTTTCAGCTACTAAAATAACATCTTTACTTTCTGATTTTCCAACAACTACTCCGTTAACCAATATTGCCTCTCCAACATCAACCCCATGAACTTTTCTAAAAATCTTTCCATTTTCTTCCCAAATGTCTAATCCATTACTTATACATCTCTCAATTTTTAAATTCAATTTTTCAGAGAGAAATTTGGCGATCTTTTCAACATTCTCCGAACTTTTATTCCAAATTATAATTGTTCCATCTTTATCTCCTGGCCTTTCAATCTGTATTATTGGTTTGTCTATGTTTGCTCGTTCAACCACTATCCTTCCAAACGTATGTCCTGTAATTTTTGATTTTCCATAATTGGCCAGCACTAAAACATCACAGTCCGAAAGTTTTTTTAATGATTGGGAAGGCATTAGCTTCTCGGATATATCAATAACATCTTGCAAATCGTTATCTATAACTGCAACTCTTCCCATGGTGCCTCCCAACTTAGCCCTAACTTCTCCAAAATTTTTTAGCAAATTTATAATCTTTATAGCGTATCCACTATCCACAATCTCTGGTCCGTGAATAACCACTCCAATTTTCATAATATCACACAAATTACGACAAAAACAAACGATAAACATTATATAAATCTAAATTATAAAACCATTATAACTTTATTTATTCAAGATCTTTTTTAAATTAATTGAAAGGAGAGAACAGATTTTATTTATCTGTTCTTCTGATATTTCAATCTTTTTCTGTAAAAGTTTGGAGACATCTATCTCTACATATTCTCCCACATCTCTGGGGTGGATGGGAGACACTTCGTTGAATACAGAAAATACCGGACAGAAATCATGACAGTATAAACAGTAAATACATTTCTCAGCATTGATCCTTGGAATTTTATCTTTTATATAATTTTCAGTTATTTTAATTGGCTCTATTGGAATCATCTCTATTGCTTTGGTTGGGCAAACATTAGCACATCCTTCACATCCAATACACAACTCTTCAATAACTGTTTTTGGTAATTTAACAGTTCCGCTCAGTATTGCGTTTCTTAACTCTATATCTGTATATCTATCACTTCCAAATATTATTCTTTCTAAGTTCTCATATATTCCTGTTAGAAATATCTTAGCAAAACTTCTTAGTTCTTCCAATGTGATCCCCCTTCGTCAGTTTTCCAAACTCTATGGATGTATATTGCCTTAGTTGGGCAGATATTATAACAAGCTGAGCAAAATTCACACTTCTCAACATCTATAACTCCAAAATCTATACAACTGTTTGGACATACCTTATTACACAAACCACACTTTATACAGAAGTCCATATCCGTTCTAATAAATGAATTTTCCCTATCCACAACTTTTTTGTATCCGGTTGTATTTGGAATAACATCTCTTGGGCAGTGAATTGCACAGTTTTCACACGCTATACAGTCATCAGTGAATATAATCTCTTTATTGCTCCTATCAATAATTATTGCATCTTTTGGACATACGTTTGAGCAAGTTCCACATAAAATACAGTCCTCATCTTTTATTTTTTCAAATCTAACGTTAATTATTTCAATTGCATTTTTTGGACATGAAGATATACAGATCTCACATAAAGAGCAACCTCCTACAATTTGGTCTTTGTTGTTTTTTCTATCTTTATCTTTTCTTCTAACATCATTTGGACATATTTTAACACACTCCATACAACTCCAACACACATCTGGGCTGAAATATAATTTTCCATTTTCAAATCTTAACGCACCGCTTGGGCATACTAAGGCACATAAACCACAATTTATACAGTAGTTCTTTGGTTTAACAGATTTGTCTTCTTTAATTTTTTTAATTTTGAAATTCTCAACTTTTAACGCATCATTTGGGCAAACCTCAACACATTTCAAACATAATACGCATTGATCAGATATAATGTTTCCGTTTTCAATGGCATCTTTTGGACATGCCTCTCCACATAAATTACAAGATGTGCATGCTTCAACATTATTGGGAAGGATAGTGTCTCTTGGACATAGGTAGGCACATCTTAGACATCCAACACACTTATCTTTGTCAATTTTTATAGAGGTTCTCTCAACTACTTCAACAACGTTTTTACTTTTTTCTTCTTTAAAAACTTTGATTTTCATTAGATTTTCTAAAACTTTTAAATACCTATCTGCTAATCCTTCTCTTTTAGTGTTTAATAGCTCATAGGAACTAACTCTTGCTCCGTAAGGACAAACTTCAACACAGACACCACACATTGAACAAATTCCCATCGGAAATTTTTTTCCATCCCTTTCAACTATTCTTATAATATTTATCGGGCATACGTTTGCACAGATGCCACAACCATTACATCTTCTCCTGTCTACGTAATAACCTCCAAATTTATTTTTTTTGATTGCTTTATTTGGACAGTTTCTCGCACATTCTCCACAAGTAAGACAGGAAAAGCTTTTATTATTTAGGAGAAATATTGCATCAGTTGGACAGGCCTCCATGCATTTAGATGTTTGAGAAAACGGGCATGTTTGACATTTTTCTTCAACTCTACACTTATCCAATATGGTTATAATCATTTTTTCCCCTCTTAACGTTAATTTAAACATTTTTAACATTTTTAGTTTAAGAAGGCATTTTATTTTAAATATAAATTCTTAATAACCCCAATCATCATACATCGGGCTCTCTTACTCATAAATCTTTTTTCCGAATAATCTATTTCCTATTATAATTCCAACTACTGCTGATACATAGGAGAATGAAATTGGCAGATTGTAATAGGGAAATGCTTTTAAAAAGTATGCAATAATAAGTGCTAAAACTAAATATGAGAGAAGGTGTTTTATTTTACCTCTAAATTTAGAACCCATCAAAATTCCAAAGAGGAGAGCAAGAATAGCAGGGTAGTAAGAAACAATTACCTCCATCATAGCCCGATCACCATAAAAACTATTTAAAATTTTTTTAAAATTTTTATTAAATTATTAAGATTGTATTATTCTAATTTCTTATTCTAATTTCTCTTCTGACTTGCTAATCTTTTCAATAATGACCTTTTCACATGATAAAAGGAATGCAGCAGTTGACAAACCAGCTAAAACTTTTAAACCTACTACAATATTTAAATAAGGGATAATTCCGGCTGTAATAATATCCTTCGGAGCTGGAAATACTGGGATTCCATTTATTTGTGTAAAATTAAAGAGATAATAACCCCCTATAAACATACCCGCAACACCGAGAAGCAAATAACCAAGAGCTCCTAATGCCTCCATTCTCTCTAAAAATTTGTGATCAAACCAGAGAGGGCTCTTAGATCCAAAGGCAATAATTGAAAGTATAAATCCTGAGGCAATTAATGCTCCTCCCTGAAATCCTCCTCCAGGAGTTATATGCCCTCCTAAAACTGTAAGAATCCCTAAAGCAACCATTAAAATACTCATAGGGTATGCTAAAAACTTGATAATTGGGGTATAATCCCCCCATCTCTGTAAGGTTATATAATCATCCGACTCAGGAGCGTGAAAGACCTCTTTTAAATAACTGTTGTCATATAACGATTTTCCAAACACAATCCACGAAACCATAACCGCCACTACTAACACTAAACACTCTCCTAAGGTATCATATGCCCTCCAATCAAATATTATTGCACAAACATAATTCGGGACTATATAATGATTTAAATAAACAATATTAACTCCAGGATTAACGTGCATATTTGCTAAACTGTATAAAATGCTTGCTCCAAATATAAAGAATGAGATTGCAACTACCAAATCTCTCTTAGAACTCATACTACCACCTTGCTGTTAGATAAACGCAGAATGCAATTGCACCTAAAAACACAGATAGCCAGAAGAGTTGGTAATTTATCGCATTTGAATTTTCTTTCTTAAATTGGAATATTATTGGAAAAGTTGATAAAGAGAAAGCTAATGCAGATAATCCGAACAATGTCATTAACGTTTTTCCATAAACCCTTCCAATAATTAACGCTCCAAATATAAAGAGAAGATAAAGAGTAAATTCTCCTGTAAAAAATGCTCCGACAGTAATTCCATCCCCATGACCTTCTTTTTCTAAATCCTTCTGAAATTTGTTGTAATCCATAATTACCACCAGCATTTAAAGTTTAAGTAAAGTTTAAGTTAAGTTTAATTTAATCTAACAATATTGATTACAATTTAATTACGATTTATGTATAGATGAGATTTATTGCTTTGTTTATTGTCTCTTAATTATTCATTCATCTACTTTAAGCAGTAGTTAACTCCAATCTCCCTCGCATAATCCCAGAGATAATTAGTTATCAAACTTGGATCAAGACCAATTATAATGCAGAGAGCAGTTAGCACAAACAAACTGAAAACGGCTAATTTTGGAACTTCTTTTCCTTGATATTCTTTTAAAGTTTCCTCATCCACCGGTTTCAAGTATATAAGGTAGAATGCCTTCATCATAGATACAAACGTTCCAATACTAACAATAATCATTATTATTGCAATTTCCGGCATGTTAACTTGCATAGCTGCCTCAGCTAACATCCATTTGCTTTGAAATCCGTTAA
The DNA here is from genome assembly GCA_013153845.1 of Methanococci archaeon. Taxonomy (GTDB): domain Archaea; phylum AGJL01; class Methanococci; order Methanococcales; family Methanocaldococcaceae; genus Methanocaldococcus. Next base: position 5,605 of record JAADDS010000059.1, read on the forward strand.
ATGGAGGAACCCCACTTATAGCGAGTTTTGCACACAACACCATAAATGCAACATAAGGCATTAGTGGCAATAGACCCCCCAATTTATGGAGATTACTTCCTCTTTTACAACTAACTATATACGCTCCTAAAAACAGAGCAGATTTATAAATAACGTGATTTATAGCGTGAAAGATACCTGCAACAATTCCCAAAGGAGTTCCGAGTGCTAAACCAGTGGCTACATATCCACCTTGGCTTATTGCGTGATATGCTAAAAGTTTTTTATAATCACTCTGCAACAATGCCATCACAACACCAAATACCATCGCTAAAACTCCCAATGCAATTAAAACTGCATGTGCACTTGAAAAGTAGCTAAGTCCGTTAAATAATTTTAATATTATTAACATCAACCCAACTAAAACGAATTTTGAATACGTTTGGAGCATTGCTGAAATAAAACCCTTAGATCTTGCATAGAGATCGGCTTTAATATTGTGAAACGGTGGAAGACCAGAACCGTATGCTAATCCAACTATTAGAAGTAATAATCCTCCGTATACCATTGGATTGTCAGTTAATAAATGATGTTTCATGTCTGAAATATTTAAAGTCCCTGTCGATGCCAGTAAAAACGTTATTCCCAAAAGCATCAATGCCGCTGCTACACTACCAATTATCATATACCTCAAACCGGCCTTATATGCCTCCTCTGTTCCAGATAAAAATACTAACCCTGCTTGAACGATTGAAATAATCTCAAAAAAAACGTAAAGGTTGAATATATCATCCGCTAATACAATCGCTGAAATACTCGCAAAACCCATCAAAGAGAGGGTAACAAACATGTTATTCTTTAATTTCTCCCCCATCCCAGTGATCAATACGAGAGAGGCAATAAGAGATAGTGTAATTATAACTGCCTGTTTTGCAGGGTTGTATAGGTAGGCAATTCCAGAGATCCATCCATCAACGACACCATGCCCGCTAAAATAATAATAACCATACTCCCCTATAAAGGGTAGGGCAATTAAAACAATGGCTGTTGCAAAAGTTAAATATTTAACTGCCTTCTCTTTTCCATGAAGTAGATTCATAATTATTGCCATGATCAGGGGAAACACTATTATCATCGGTAGAAAATTCATTATCCCACCTAAATTACTTGATTAACAGGAATTGATATAGCAAGAAAAAATGTTTTTTTAGTCCTCTTTCAATATAACAGACCCTTTAAGTGTTTTATATTTTTTATACAGTATTATAGAGACACCAAGCATTACAGCAAGCATAGACGCTTCTATAACGATATTTGTTAAGACGAGTGCATGTGTTAGAGGATAAGCCGACTCCTTAGCAAAAACATTTAAAGGAACATTAGGAAGTTTTATTGGAATTGTTCCTCCATTGTATCCAATTGCTATTAAAGCTAAATTTACACCACTACCTAAGATCTCCAATGCAATGATTTTTTTTAAAACATTATCAACAAAAAATACCCCATATAATCCAATCACAACTAAAAGCCCAGAAGTTATGAAAGAGGCCATTTGAAAATCCATCCAACTCACCGATAATCTATCATTATCATTAATGACAAATTAGGATTAAAAGTATATAAACATTGCGTTGAAGAATACAAAACAATAATCAAACAAAAATCAGTGAAAAATGATCCACTTGCATACATAAACTATAACTACTTAAAAACAATAAAATCTAAAAATAACAAAATTGATATTTATCCCTAAATTAATAATTTTAATCTAAACAACAATTAAAAGTTAAAAGTAATAATTTAAATTAAAATAAACAAAATCGCAAAATTGAAGAATTAAAAAATAAAAAAGAGAAGATTAAAAAAGATAAGTGGTGTGAAAATGAAGTTCGGAGTTTCATCGTTAGTTTTTTTACCAGAAAGCTTATCCTCATCATTAGAAAAAATAGCAGAACATAACTTTGATGTATGGGAAATCGTCTGTGAGGGAACCCACTACCTCTCCCCAAAAAACATAAAATATCTTTTAGAGGTAAAAGACAAGTATGATGTTGACGTTGTAGTTCATGCCCCATTCTCTGACTTAAATCCTGCATCTATGAACGAAAAAGTTAGAAAACTCACAATAGAGTGTATAAGAGATGCCATAGAAGGAGCTTTTGAACTCGATGCTGAAATTGTTGTAGTTCATCCTGGCTATATTCCAGAACTTTGGAGCAACTACAAAAGCGAAATATTGGATAACAACTTCTCAACTCTATCGGAAATAGTAGAAATTGCAGAAGATTATGGAATAAAAATTGGTTTAGAGAATATGCCAAATTTCAGAGGAGTTTTAGGGACAACTCCTGAATCACTACTTGACATTATAAAAGATATTGACTCCAAAAACTTAGGGATAACATTTGATATAGGACACGCAAACACAGTTGCCAATCCGTCTGAATTCGTCGAAAAACTCCACAAAATTGGAATTGGAATTATACACGTCCATATTCATGACAACAACGGCTATGAAGATGAACATCTAAGAATAGGAGAAGGGAATATTAACTTTATTGACGTTCTTGAAAAGCTAAAAGAAATTGATTATAAAGGCGTTTTAAGCATTGAAAATAAAAACATTAGAGATGCTGTAAAGAGTAAAGAAATATTAAAAGAATATTTAGAAATTGTTAATGAAAAAGTGGCTGAGAAGAAGAAAATAGAGGAATAACATTTATAATAACCAATTTTATTAATTTTTATTTTTGATTTTTTATATTTGGTGGTTTTATGAGCAATATAGCTTTTGGTGTAGTTCCATCAAGAAGATTAGGAAAGAGTTTAGGAATAAATAACATTCCATGCAAGTTTTGCAGTTATGATTGTATATACTGCCAAGTTGGAAGAACAATAAATAAAACAATTGAAAGACGCAATTTTTATAATCCATATGATATATTCTCCTCTGTAAAGGAGAAAATAAACAAAATAATAAGTGAAAATGGGAAAAACAGTATCGATTATCTTACATTTGTTGCTGATGGAGAACCCACCTTAGATATAAATATTACAAAAGAAGTAGATCTACTAAGAGAATTCGATATTCCAATAGCGATAATATCAAATTCCTCACTAATATGGAGAGAAGATGTAAAAAACGACTTATTAAATTTTGATTTGGTTTCTTTAAAAATCGACTCTGCAGATTGTTCATTGTGGAAAAGAATAAACCGCCCTCATAAAAAACTATCATTGGAAACTATACTAAACGGAATACTTGAATTTAGAGATGATTATAGAGGAAAATTAATAACTGAAACCATGATCGTAGATATGCAATATCCAGAAGAAGCGATAGAAAAAACAGCAGAATTTTTAAAAGAAGTTAACCCAGATAAATGTTATATAAACACGCCAATAAGGCCCCCATCAGAAGAAATAACTCCACCAAAAAAAGAAATTCTATTAAAAGTTATAGAAGTATTTACCGAGATAATTGGAAAAGGGAAGGTAATTCCACTAAAAACATTTGAGGGAAGTGAATTTATAATATCAACAACCAATGTAGAAGAAGAAATATTAGCAATAACATCAGTTCATCCAATAAGAGAAAAAGTTATTAAAGAACTTCTAACTAAACAAAACATAACATATGAAACTATCGAAAAAATGGTAAAAGAAGGAAAGTTGATAAAACTAAACCACTGCGGAGAAGTATTCTATATGAAAAATATTAAAAGTAGAAAAAATAAACCCGGTGGACAAAATGATCGTTGAAAAAGCAGAACACTACTTAGAACGAATAGAAAAAGTAAATAAAAGAATAAACGCTCTTATTGAAGTAAACGCTGAAAGAGTATTAGAAGAAGCAAAAAAATTGGAAAAAGACGAAAAAGCTAAGAAAAAACCTCTATACGGAAAAGTTGTTGTAGTAAAGGCAAATATAAACGTTGAGGGATACACAATCTCCTGTGCTTCAAAAACATTGGAAAACTATATCGCTCCTTACGACGCCACAGTTGTGCAGAAGATTAAAGAAAACGGAGGATTAATCATAGGAATTGCAAACATGGACGAATTTGCCTGTGGAAGTAGTGGAGAAACCTCCTACTATGGTGCTACAAAAAATCCAAAAGCAGAAGATAGGATCCCAGGAGGTAGTTCATCAGGAAGTGCAGCTGCCGTCTCCGCAGATCTATGCGACCTTGCATTAGGAAGCGACACAGGAGGAAGTATAAGAAACCCTGCCTCACACTGCGGAGTTGTTGGATTCAAGCCAAGCTATGGAGTTGTAAGTAGATACGGGCTCTGCGATTTAGCAATGAGTTTCGATCAAATTGGACCATTAACAAAAACATCCGAAGATGCTTTACTATTAACAAATATCATCAAAGGGAAAGATTTAAAAGACACAACAACAGTAGAAACAAAGCCATTTGAAAAAAAAGACATTAAAGGATTTAAAGTAGGGGTTATTAAAGAATTTATGGATGTTGTTGATGAAAAGATAAGAAACAAGATTGAAACATCTATTGAGGTCTTTAAGGATATAGGTTGCGAGATCGTTGAACTAAGCTACAAATACGTTGACTTAGCACTACCAACATACTATCTAATCAACTACGTTGAGTTCTTCTCATCTACAAGAAGATACGATGGAAGAAGATATGGTTATAAAATAGAAGACGTTTGTGGAGAAGAAGTTTTAAGAAGAATAATGATCGGATCAATGATCAGTCAAAAAGAATACAGCGGAAAATATTACAAAAATGCCCTAAGAGCAAGAAATCTAATGAGAAACGAAATGATAAAAATTATGAAAGACGTTGACATTATTGTAGGAGCCACAGTTCCCAAACTACCGCACAAGTTAGGAGAGAAATTAACACCCATGGAAATGTATAGTTATGACGTTTTAACAGTTCCAGCAAACATTTGCGGTTTATGTGCAGGAGTTGTTCCTTGTGGAGAGATAAATGGAATTCCTATTGGTCTACAAATCCAAGGAAAACCATTTGACGATGAAAAAGTTCTAAATGCAATGATTGCATTCGAAAAATCTATAAACTAAATAATTTTTTTGTATAAACCTTTTTTAGAAATTTCCATCCTCAAAGATGCCTATTTTAATTATTTTTGTAGTATTCTTCTTGTTTTCATCCCTTATAGGTCTATTTTAATTGGCTATAAAATTATTCTAAAAATCCTCTTTTTTGGTTTCCATCACGAAACGTGCTTATTTTAATGGAGTATATGCTAATTGGTTATACAATATTGTAGAAATTTCCATCACGAAACGTGCTTATTTTAATCTTATTTTTTCATACTATTGTGTTCATACTTTTTTAGTTTCCATCACGAAACGTGCTTATTTTAATTCAGATGTTCGTGTTCGTGTTGTTGTGGATGTGATAGTTTCCATCACGAAACGTGCTTATTTTAATATTTAAAATCATTGAGGAAGGTTGTATTTCTATTATTAATTATTTCCATCACGAAACGTGCTTATTTTAATTCGAATTTAACGGCGTTAAATACTTCACAATTGCAAAATTTCCATCACGAAACGTGCTTATTTTAATGGAATTTTAAAGTAGATGTTAAACTTAATAATGAAAATTAATTTCCATCACGAAACGTGCTTATTTTAATAGGACAATTTTTCTTAATTTTATTATAGTATTTTTACTGATATTTATAGTTTTCTATACCATAATTTTTCTACCCCTAAATAACCCCTTTT
>JAADDS010000029.1 GCA_013153845.1 Methanococci archaeon
TTTAAACATAATCAATATTTATTCTCTTCATATATATGCTTTTCTATCAATAATTTTTCTACCCCCAAATAACCCCTTTTCTTTATAAACCTTTTAACAAAACAATTCAAACTTCTATCTAAAAAACAACAATAAATAATTAATAAAAATAAAAAATATAATTAACCAACCGTGGATTTTCAAAAACAACTTCAATAAATTAAAAACTCTAAAAAAACTCTATAAATAAAAACATCAAAATATAAGAAACAATAAAATAAGCCACCCCTTCGAAACCCACTAAAAACAAATAAAAAATAGAAATCTCAATTAAAAAATCAAAACACAAAAAAACAAAAACAAACAGCAAGATAAATAATTATGGAGAGACCTCATCAACATATGGAATGTCAGATACATTTGCTTCCCATATTGCCATACAGGAATCGAAAATATTTTGTATGTTTCTAAAAGTATAACATATCTTCACAACTTTTACATCTTTTGGAATTTTGTATATTATATACCCCTCTATTGATTCTTGAGGAGGAATTGTAGTTATTGTTAATGCATGTTTTAAGTCAAGAACGTTCATTTCACAGTCGTATTTTCGTCCTTTATCATCTAATAAGAAAAAATCCATATTTGATATGTAATAAGAGACATTTTTTCTTAAATTTTCTATTTTGACCTTAACTACAATAAATGTTTCATTATCCTTTATTTTCCGATAACCCATATTTCCCTTAATTTTCTGAGTTCGTAGTATTTTTTCTACAACAATTTTTATATTTGAGGAGGTTATTGGCTGTCCAACTTTCAAGACAACCACTTTGTTCGGCTCGTTTGTAGTGATGGATGGTGTAGAATTTTCTGCTCCGTAGAGGTTTTTATTTAAAAAATTTGAAAGATTCACAGCAGTAAATATTAGTATTATCATTGTGATTCCTAAAAGTAGTATTGTTTTTAAACCCAAACTCCCCCACCTTTTTAATGTTGGTTTGAATTAGGTTTTTATATGTTGTGAATAATAACTCAAATTGTGCACATAAATGTTCTTTAATATAGGAGTGGTTTATATAAATTTCTATATACTTTTATTCGCACCATTAGAAAAACTAAATGAAAAGGTTTATATCCTACATTTTTAACAGTTAAAGTGTTAACTTTTCCTCATAAGGGGGATATTTATGACAAAACGGATACTATTTAAAATCTTCGTAGAAGAAAAGAATGTTGGAAGAGCAATAAACATAATGACACTCGCAGGAATTACTGGGTTTTTTTTACACAAGTATAGAGGATTATCTCCAGAACATTTTAAACATTTAAACGTTAAAGACCTCGAAGACGTGGAGAAGGTTTATGAAGTGATAAAAAACTCCCAGAGAGCTGTGGTTATTGGAACAGTTGTGAAAGAAGAAAGGGCTAAAAAGATCGAAGAATTGTTAAAAGAGAAACTTAAAAACGAAAGATGGACTGTTATGAAAATACCAATATTGAAGGTTAAAGTAAATAGAGTTCAATAAAAGCTGAATTCAATAAAGCAAATTAAAGTTAATTAAAACGATCAAAATGGAATAAAATTATAAGTAATAAAATTAAAAATTTAGTTGAATTATAAAGGTGATACTTTATGAAGGTTCTCCTATACCTCTTTGTTGAAAGTGAGAACGTTGGAAAGGCAATAAACGCTCTATCAGAAGGAGGAATTACCGGATTTTTCCTATATGATTATAAGGGGATGTCCCCACAGGATTGGCAGGGATTTCTTTTAGATGAAGATCCAGAAATGGCAATTAAAGCGGTTAGTGATTTAGCACAAAATGCAGTTTTAATTGGAACCGTTGTTAATGAAAGCGATCTTATGGAAATAGAGAAAATTATTGATGAAAAACTTTCTGACTGCAAGTATACAATAATCGAGATTCCAATAGAAGGGATCATCGTAAACATGCCATAATAAGAGGAGATTTTATGGGTAGAAGAGGTAGGCCAAAGATCCCAAGATTTATATCTGAAGAGCCAAAATATAGAGTATTTAAACCACATGGTGTTTCCATATCTGAAATAGAGAAAGTAGTTTTAAAAGTTGATGAATTGGAAGCGATCAGGTTGGTTGATTATCTTGATTACACTCAGGAGGAGGCCTCTAAATTGATGGGTATTTCAAGGAGAGTATTGTGGAGTTTACTAACTGAGGGTAGAAAAAAAATAGCCGATGCATTAATAAATGGGAAGGCATTAGTTATTGAAGGAGACAACTATAAAATTAGAGAGTGCGGGTTTTGTATGAGGCACAGATTTGGAATAAAAAAACATTGTAGAAATTGGAGGGAAGAGCTATGATGTTGTTAGAGGTTAAAAACGTCAGTAAAAAATTTGGAGATAAAGTAGTTTTAAAAAACATATCATTCACATTAAACGAGGGAGAGACGTTAGGGATATTGGGAAAAAGTGGAGCTGGAAAATCAGTTCTGTTGCATATGTTAAGGGGTATGGATGGCTATGAACCAACAGAAGGGCAGATAATCTACCACGTTTCTTACTGTGAGAACTGCGGTTATGTAGATGTGCCCTCCAAAGCAGGAACTCCATGTAAAAAATGTGGAAGCGAACTTAAAAAAATAGAAGTCGACTTCTGGAACGATAAAAAATACACTTATGCTCTAAAAAGAAAAATTGCAATAATGCTTCAAAGAACCTTCGCTCTCTATGGAGAAAAAACAGTTCTTGAAAATATTTTAGAAGCATTACATCAAACTGGCTATGAAGGAAAAGAAGCTGTCGAATTAGCTCTAAAATTAATAAAAATGGTAAAATTGGAGCACAGAATAACCCACATAGCAAGAGATCTAAGTGGTGGAGAAAAGCAGAGAGTTGTTTTAGCAAGACAAATTGCAAAAGAACCAGTTATATTCTTAGCAGATGAACCAACAGGAACGTTAGATCCTCAAACAGCAAAGTTAGTTCACTCCGCTTTAAAAGAGCTTGTGATAAAAAACAAGATAAGCTTAATTTTAACATCTCACTGGCCGGAGGTTATTGCTGAATTAACAGAGAAGGCGATCTGGTTAGATAAAGGAGAAATCGTAATGGAAGGAACTTCTGAGGAAGTTGTTAACAAATTTATGGAAACAGTAAAAGAATTTAAAAAACCAGAAACAGAAGTTGAGATTAAAGAGGATATTATAAGATTAGAAAATGTATCAAAACACTACTGTTCAGTTGAGAGGGGAATAATAAAAGCGGTTGATGGAGTTAGTTTAAATATTAGAGAGATGGAGATCTTTGGATTGGTTGGAACGAGTGGAGCTGGAAAAACAACATTAGCAAAGATTATCGCTGCCGTATTGCCCCCTTCTAAGGGTAAATATTGGTTTAGAGTTGGAGATGAATGGGTAGATATGACTAAACCCGGACCAATGGGTAGGGGAAGAGCTAAGAGATATATCGGAATATTATTCCAAGAATATGCTCTCTATCCACATAGAACAATATTACAAAATCTAACAGAAGCCATTGGATTAGAACTTCCGGATGAGTTTGCAAGAATGAAAGCAATTCATACGCTTGTTTCAGTAGGATTCAGTGAAGAAGAAGCAGAGGAAATTTTAGATAAATATCCTCATGAGTTAAGTGTTGGAGAGAGGCACAGGTGTGCTTTGGCTCAGGTCTTGATAAAAGAGCCGAGAGTTGTTATCTTGGATGAACCAACTGGAACAATGGATCCAATAACAAGAAACATCGTTGCTGAATCCATACATAAATCGAGAATAGAATTAGAACAAACTTATGTAATTGTTTCGCATGATATGGACTTTGTATTGAACGTCTGTGATAGAGCAGGATTGATGAGAAACGGAAAATTAATAAAAGTTGGAAAACCAGAGGAGATCGTTTCGTTATTAACAGAGGAGGAGAAACAAGAAATGTTAGGACAGAAATAAGAAAGATCTATTTAACTTTTAACTTAACTTACGCTAACTTTTGATACATTCCCCTCTTTTTTAACATTTATTATCACATCGGCTATTTCTTCAAGTTCTCTATGATGAGTTATTATTATCATCTGAGGAATACTTTTAACTTTTTTAAATATCTCAGCTAACTTTGCTCTTCTGTTTTCATCGAGAAAAACAGTAGGTTCATCGAGTATTATGCACTCAACTCTATTACCAATCAACGCGTTAGCTATTGCCAATCTCAAAGAGAGGGCAACTGCAATCTGCTCTCCTCCGCTAAGATTCTCTAAATTCAACACACCCTCGGGAGTATGAACTCTCACTTCGAAATCTTTTGTAAGTTCTACAAAACTGTAAGGAAGATCAAACTCTTCAAACGCCTCATTTAAGTATTTTTGAATTAATGGAACATACTTCTCTCTAAGATACGATTGAAACCCATGTCTTCCAAAAATTTTTCTGATTTTATCCAAATAATCGATAAATTTTGATAATTTTTCTCTTTCTTTTGATATATTTTCTAACTCGTTAAGTTTTTCTTTTAACTTTTTAATACTATCTTTTATATATCTTATTTCAGTGTTTATCTCTGCTTCATATTTTTTATATTCTTCAAGTTCATCTCTTTTGTTTATAACCTTAATTTTTGCTTGTTCATACTCCTCTTCGCGGTAGTTTATTTCTTCAAGTTTTTGCCGGATATATTTTATCCTCTCTTCTATGTCTTTAATATTTTTAATAACGTTTGAAATCTCATCTTTTAAATAAGAAACGACATCCTCAGTAGGGTATCTATCTTTTATATTCTTAATTATTGACATTTTTGATGTGCACTCTTCATAAATGTCTTTAAGTTCTTGTTTTATTTTTTTCAGCTGATCTAACTCTTCATTTAAAGTTAAGTATGTTCTATAATTCTGATGATACTCATTTAGTAGATTTTCTACCTTTTTTAATTCTTCTCTTTTGTTATTAAACTCCATTAGCACATCTCTGATTTTTATTAATTTTTTCTCTTCATCTCTAAGTTTATCTATCTCGTTTTTGCATTTTTCTCTATTCCAACCGTTTATTTGAGTTTCAATTTCATTGAGTTTATTTTTTAGCTCTTCTTCATCAATTTCGTCTAAATTTCTCTTGGCAGATAAATAATTATCGTAGTATTGTTTTATCTCTGCCATTTCCAATTTCACGTCTCTTAATACCTCATCTACTTGCTTTCCATCAATTTTATAGTTTTCAATACGTTTTTCTATTTGTAGTAAATATTTTTCTTGCTCTTTCAACTTTTCTGTGAGTTTTTCAAGTTGTTTTCTTTTTTCTAAATATATGGTCTTTATATTATTCAGTTGCTCTTCTTTTTCAATTCCTTTTGTTAATTTTTCTATTTCATTGTTTATTTCATTTATTCTATGCTCTATATTATCTAATTCTTTGAGTTTTTCTGAAAGTTTAAGCTTGTGTTGATTTATAAGTTCCATTTTCTTCTTTTCATCGATTGGGGTTTTACAAAGAGGACATTTTCCTTCCACTTTTTCAAGTTCTATCAAAATCTTTCTTAATTGTGAAATTTCACTATTCAACTCTCCAATTTTTTTATTAAGTTCTATTTTATCTTTTTGCAATTTTTCAAGCATTTTTTTCATTTCTTTAATAGATTTTAATGACTCTTCCACTTTTTTAATATCAATGGAATTAATCTCTTTTGATAATTTTTCAACATCTATTTTTAATTTTTTTAGATTTTCTTCAACCAAACTCCTCTCTTGAGATAATTTTGCATACTCCACATTTAATTTTTCTAATTCTTCATATTTTTTTTCTAATTCAAGGTATCTCTTGTAATATGGCTCAAATTCTTTCTTAATTTTTTTATATCTTTCTATCTTTTCAATTTCAGAGTATATTGTTCTCAGTTCTTCAATTAAATCTTTAATGTGTTCTATTTTTTCAATATTATTTCTTATTTTATCGATTTCTTCTTCTATATACTTTAAATCTCCTTTGTAATCACTTCTATTGATAAATTCTTCTAATTTTTTAATATCTTCTTCTAATATATCTTTTTTATTTGCTAATCTTACATAGTTCTCATAACTCTCTTTAAGGTCTTTAAGTTTGTTTTCTATCTCCTCTATTCTATTAACTACTGATGTGTATTTTTCATATTCCGCCTTATGATCCTCTAAAAACTTCATAGCTTCTGTTATTATATTAAAATCATATTTTAGTGTGTTTAATTTCTGCTTATTTAATTCTAATGCAGTTTTTCTTTCTTCCAATTTTGATATAAATTTTTCATATTGTAGTTTTTTCTTTTCAATATTTGACAGTTCATCTTCCGCATCTTTAAGTTCTTTTCCAATCTTTTTAATTGTTTCATTAATTTTTGATAGTTCATCTATTTTCTCTTGCAGTTTTTTTTCCATGTCTCTTAATTCCTGTTCGAAAGATTCTTTATTACTTAATTCTCCTTCTAATCTCTCAAGTTTTGATTTATATTCTTTTAAAATCTCCCCCATCTTTTGATAGCACTTTTCAAATTCATCAATGCCAAGAAGTTTGGCTATTGTTTCCATTCTTTCCGAAGGTTTTAGCATTAAAAATTTTGCAATTTCTCCCTGTTTTATGTATATTGAATTTAAAAATAGATTTTTATCAATTCCTAAAATTTCGTTGACTGTTTTATTAACTGCACTTATACTGCTTGCATACAATTTTCCATTTTTGTATAATTTGGCTTTTCCTCCGTTGTCATATTCTCTTATTATTTTATAGTTATCTCCTCTAACTTCGAAGTCAAGCTCCACTCTAACTGATTTTCTGTTCTTTGAAATGATATTTTCATATTTAAAGTTGCTGTCCACACCAAATAATGCAAAAAACACTGCTTCAAATATTGATGATTTTCCACTGCCATTTTCTCCAATGATTGCCACAATTCCCTTATCAAATGTTATTTTTGAGTTTGCATGACTTTTAAAGTTGTTCATTTTTATTTCTTTTATTATCATATTCATCCCCTAAATTTAGAGTTGTAGTAGTTTTGTAGCAAGTGTTTCCAGTCATCATTCGTTAATAAGCACTTATAAAGCTCTAATACTAAATTCCCATCCACACCTTGCTTATTTGCATATTCAATTAATGTTTTTTTAATATCTATTGCTTCAATATCTAAATCATCGTTTATTTCAACAAATCCATCGTCCACTAAGATCACCTTGTTTATTAAAATTTTATTGCTTATTAAATCAAAAAGTGGTTTAAATTCTTTTTTTATTTTTCCATAAACGACTGGTTTATCTTTACATTTTTTTATTGTATTTATTGCTTCATTTAATGATTTCTCATCTTTAATATTTACCTCTACAAATTCTCTACATTCAATATTTATCTTCTCTATATCTGAAAGATCAAGTTCTTTTTTACTATAATCCACTAAATAAAATCCTTTACCTTCTTTTTTGTAATTTTCATATTCATTTCTGTAAATTATCTCTGTCGAACCACTATAAGCCAATATTCCATCATTTACTCTCTCCAATATTCTACTATGAACATGTCCAAGGGCATAGTAATTAAATTTGGGAAGATCAAAAAGTTCTATCTCATAATCATATGGAAGATAGGGATTTATTCCTTGATGTAGCATTAATATCCTTTTATTGTATGATTTTGCCTTAACTTCAAATTCTTTCAATTTTTCAAGAATCTTTTCTCTTTTACTTTTCCTATGAAATCGAGTTCCGCAGAGAAATATCTCCCCATCTATCACATCATATCCATTTAGCACATGCACATAATCTCTAAAAAGAGACAAGGGTGTATCTTCACTCTCCCTTCTTGGAGTTTCATGATTTCCTGCTACGATGTAAACTTTAATTCCCTTTTCTTTTAGTTTTTTAAAACCCTGCATTGCCACTTTTAACGCTCTAACTGGCGGTCTTATATCGTTGAATAGATCCCCACAGTGTAAAACTACATCTGGCTTAATTTCTAATATCTGGTTAATACATTCTTTAAACGCATCATATATGTCTTTTTCTCTATCATACAAATTGTATTGTCTATATCCGAGATGATTATCTGCAATATGGGCAAATAACATACTTATCACATTAGTTTTTATTTGTAAGTTTTTTTCATGTATTGTTGTTGCAATAATTATCTATTAGAAGATATAAAAATTTTCCTCTAACTATTTTTCCTTTATTTTAGCGGACAATATAATGAATATATATTTAATTGTATTTATACAGAATTCAAAATAACCCATTAGAATTATAAAGAAAACTTTAAATACTTAATAGTAGTGATCTTGATAGGTAAAGTGTTGGCCATATATAAAGCACTTTATATAATAAAATAAATTCGGTGAGATAATGGCAATAAGGTTCTCAATCGATGAGATCTCAAAATCTAACAGACATACATTAGGAAGAGATATAGATGTAGCAGTTTTTAGATTGATAAGATTTATGGATTTAGAGAAATACTTGGGAAGAGGTGCTCATGGGGTTATTTACGAATGTGGAAGAGAACTTGGACAAAGTTTAAATCCGAAGAACATAGATGACTTAATTAAGTTTTGTGAAGAGTATAAAATTGGAAAAATAGAGGTTGTAAATAAAAATCCAATACAAATTCGAGTATACGAGTGTATCTCCTGTTCAGGTCTTCCCGAAGTTGGAGAAACATTATGCTGGTTTGAAGGAGGGTTTATAGCAGGATGTTTAGAGAAAATACTAAATAAAAAAGTTAGAGCCAAAGAAACTCACTGTGCAGGTTTGGGAGACGATTTTTGCCAATTTGAAATTACTACACTATAATCTAACAAAATTTAAAATCAATGATGTTTTTTCATCTCTTCGACAATAAATTCCAATGCCTTAAAACCCTCCCCCCGATGTTTTGCAAAAACTGCGATAGATGCAATCCTCTCCCCAACTTTTAAAAATCCCGTATTGTGATAAAATAAAACATCTATTATTTCAAATCTGCGTTTTGCTTCATCTAAAATTGGATTTAATTTTCTAAAAATATCTTTTTCAATTGTTATTCCTTCTGTAGGGACTTTTTCCCCATCTTTTAAATCATATTCCCTAACAAACCCGTTGAAAGTTATTATACATCCAAATTTACCTCTATATTTACCAATATATAAATCCAATAATCTACAAAACTCTTCGTAATCTTCAACGATCATAACACCACCTCTTTAATGCGAATGAAAGCTAATCTATGGTATCACAAAAAGCAATAAAAATATTTCCTTCTTCAAATTAAAAAAAGAGATCTATTTTTTAATAAACATCTAATCATAAGTGAGAAGAGCTTAGCTAATTTTAAATTATTTATTTTATTAGTGTTTACTTCCAATATTTTCCTAAATCCCATTCCATCACAGTTCGTGCTTATTTAATTAATAATACAAATATCAAAAACAGTAAAAAAAACGCTCAGTTTCCATCACAACCTGTGCTGATTTTAATAAGAATTAATAAAAAGATGTAGAATTAGGTTTTTATCATGGCTTATTTTAATTTTGAAATAATCGAAGAATGATGTATATCTATTATTGATTTGTTTCCATCACGAAACGTGCTTATTTTAATTAACGGGTTTCCTAAATTTAGAAGAGTTGGAGTTAGAGTTGCAATTCCATCACGAAACGTGCTTATTTTAATCTCCTCAAAAAGAGCTAAGTAGAATTTGGAAAAAGTAAATTTCCATCACGAAACGTGCTTATTTTAATCAATAGATACAATATACAATAGAAAAATAATTCCCGATTTCCATCACGAAACGTGCTTATTTTAATTTCAAATTATCCCATGCCTGAACATAATGCACTAAACTACACATTTCCATCACGAAACGTGCTTATTTTAATTATAAAAATTATTAAAAATGAATTCTATGTAATAATAAAATGATTTCCATCACGAAACGTGCTTATTTTAATAATAGAAATGTTAAGGCAAACTATCGACTTTTTATCATTTCCATCACGAAACGTGCTTATTTTAATGTTGTTTGAGTAAAAAAATCACATAAGTGATTAAAATTTCCATCACGAAACGTGCTTATTTTAATATTGCTTACTAATCGTGAATCTGGCTGGTCATAAGCATTTCCATCACGATCCGTGCTGATTTTAATGCTATAAAACAATATCATTTTAAAAAGGTAAAATTTAAAAAATTTCCATCACGATCCGTGCTGATTTTAATAGGACAATCTTTCTTAATTTTATTATAATATTTTTACTGATATTTATAGTTTTCTATCAATAATTTTTCTACCCCTAAATAACCCCTTTTCTTTATAAACCCTATAACAAAACAATTCAAACTTTTATTTAAAAAACAACAATAAATAATAAACAAAAACAGATAACTAAAATAATCAACCGTGGATTTCTAAAAACAATATTAAATAATCAAAAACTCTAAAAAAACTCCATAAATAAAAACATCGAAATATATAGAATAATAAAATAAGCCACCCCTTCGAAACCAACAAAAACCAAATAAAAAACAAAAATCAAAACAAAAAACTCAAAACACAAAAAAATAAAAACAAACAACAAGATAAATATCATGCATTATTAAATTAAATATATAATATAGAAATAGACGTCAATATTAAATATTTGTAAAATGCTAAATTGTCTGTTGACGATAACAATATATATGAACTGCCACTATATTTCAGAATATTAAGCATTATTGAGGGAAAAATTATGGTAAAAGTCAACTATAAGAGATGTGGTTATTGTGGAGCTTGTGTTGGTGTATGTGAAAATTTGGCAATAAATTTAATAGAGCATATAGTTGTGATAGATGAAAAAAAGTGTAGTGATTGTAATCTTTGTGTAATTGTATGTCCATTAAACGCGTTAGAGGGAGAAAAATGAGAGAGTTGATGGATAGTTATGATGTTGTGGTTGTTGGAGCAGGGCCTGGAGGAAGTATGGCGAGTTATGCTTCTGCAAAAAATGGAGTAAAAACTCTTTTAATTGAAAAATCTCAGGAAATTGGAGAACCAGTAAGATGTGCCGAGGCAATTCCATCAATTGAGGAGTTTGGAATAAAACCAAGTCCTGAATTTGTTAGAAATATAATTAAAGGAGGGATTCTTTTTTCTCCATCAGGAAAAAAGGTTGTTGTTACACAGGGTAAAGCACAGGGGTTTGTTGTTGAGAGAAAGATCTTTGATAAGTATTTGGCAGTTAGAGCTGGTAGGGCAGGAGCAAAGATTGCTGTGAAGTCAACTGTTGTAGGTTTGGAGAGAGATGGAGATTATTGGAATGTTATAGTTGAATTTTTGGGAGAGGAGTATGTTGTAAAAACAAAGATTGTGATCGCTGCCGATGGTGTTGAGAGTAATGTAGCAGAATATGCTGGATTAAAAGCAAAAAAGAAACCGTTGGATATATGCTCTTGTGCTGAGTATGAGATGACAAATGTTGAGTTGTTTGATAAAAATATGATGGAGTTTTACTTTGGAAATGATGTAGCGAAAGGGGGTTATGCTTGGATATTTCCTAAGGGAGAAACAGCAAATGTTGGACTGGGTGTTAGGGATAAAAAAAAGAAGGCAATTGATTACTTAGAGGAATTTATAGAGAATAGTTTAGCAAGTGATAAACTAAAAAACGCTACTCCTGTGGAATTTAAAGTTGGTGGAGCCCCTGTTTCTGGGCCAATAGAAAAAACCTATGCTGATGGGATTTTGGTTGTTGGAGATGCTGCAGGACAGATAAGCCCTTTAACTGGTGGAGGAATTTATTTAGCGATGGATTGCGGATTGATGGCTGGAGAAGTGGCAAGTAAATCTATAAAGTCAAATAATTGGAGTGAGGATGTTTTAAAAGAATATGAGAAGTTATGGAAAGAGAAGCATTATGAATATTTGCTTAATCATTTAAAGTATAGGAAAATCTTGGAAAAACTTTCTGATGATGAATTAGATGCTCTTGCGGAAGCGTTAGGGGATAATTTAGATGGTATTGATTTAAAAAAGTTCGTAAAGAGGATAATAACAAAAAAGCCATCTCTTTTAAAGTATTTCAAGGATCTTATTTAAATTTTAGGTTTTGCAAATATATAAAAAGAGATATTTAATATTTTTGAATTATTCTTCTTTTTTTGGTTTTTTAACAACTAAAACCGGACAGTGTGCATTTTTAATAACTCTTTCTGCAACACTTCCAAGGAGTATTCTTTCGAGACCTGTTTTCCCAGTAGTTCCCATAACAATTAAATCTGCTTTTTTCTTTTCTGCGAATTCTACGATTTCTGTTGCAGGAACACCTTCTAACATTTCTGTGTGTATTGTCAATCCTTCCTCTTCTGCAAGTTTTTTTACTTTTTTTAGGGCTTCTTTACCTTCTTCTTTTAAAAGTTCACTTATTAATTCCCAACTTCCCTCTGCAGGAAGTCCCACGAATGGAGAGACATCTACTACATATATGGCATATAATTCAGAGTCAAATTCTTTGGCAATTGCAATAGCATGCTTTGCAGCTTCGAGTGAAACATCTGAGCCATCCGTTGGGACGACTATTTTTTTATACAAGATTTCACCTTTTTTGGATCGATTAAGATCTGGGAACATAAATAGTTGGATCTCAACATCTATATAAACCTTAACCGTAAAATTAAAAGTGGCGATGATGAAAAGAGGGTTAGCTGATATTGTGATGATACTTACCCGATCTGAGCCATTTTTTTATTTTTTATTTACATTTTTAAGTCGTTTATTCTTTTTCATCCTTTTTTTCGCTGTCGATTATTACAATTCCTCCTTTTAATTTTTCTACTTCTTCTTCGCTCAACTCTTCCTCCTCCACACCCTCTCCAATTATTGCACTATGTCCAAGAGGATCTATGAGAATTAATGTCGCTGATTCTTTTCCTTCTTTTATGTTTTTTATTTTCTCTCTAAGTTCTTCCGCTTTTTTCTTCTGCTCTTCTGTTTCTGCCCATCTTATAAGTGTCTGGAGGATATTATCTACTCTATTTAACACTCCCTCCACGTTGCTAACGAATCCTTCTGCCAGTGGTCCAGGGGTTATTTCAACTCCGAGTTCTGGTATTTCGATATAAGCAGAGGAGCTTCTTACTACTCTTTTATTTAGGTCTTTTTCGCTTTTAATTTTTAGTTTATATTTTTTTGGTTCCCTAACTTCTAATGGAAACACATCACTTCTTCTAAAATTGCATTTTTCACATATCATGGTTGTTTCTAAGACCGGACCAAAATATGGGATGTCTATTTGATGAGAGGTTATAACAAATGTTCCTTTTCCTCCACAGACAGGACAATCTAATCTTTGCACATTTTCCATCGTATCACCCATGGGAACTTTTAATCAATCTAATATATAAAATTTTCGTCTTGGGTTTTGTAGTTAATTTTATATATTTGCCAGAGGATAATGTTATTCCATAGCGATAATGTAATGATTGATTATGAACAATAGCGGAAATTAATTTCCTATAACGTTAAAGTGGGAACATGTATAAGAAATTAGAAATCATCGAACGAGCAATTCTCTTAAATCCACAATATATACAAGCATTTAGGGAAAAATTAAAAATAACTCAGTCAAAATTGGCAAAAGAAAGCGGGATAAGTCAGTCCCATCTTAGTATGTTGGAGAAGGGAAAGAGACCTGCAACCAAACTTATCGCAACAGCATTAACGCTTGGATTATTAAAGTGTTTCTCATCAAATAATGTTGAAAATCCAATTATTGAACTTTTGGATGCACTTTCCATGCTAAAATTTGAAGATACGTTTGCAGAGTTAGTGTCTGAAATAATAGAGAAAGGTGATAAAAAATATTTAAGATATATAGAGGCGTATCCAGTGTTAATAATTAGCAAAGAAAATCTCTTAAACGAAATGAGAACAAGATTGGAAGTTATAGATATTGAGAAGATCGAGATGTCAAGGGGAAGGATAAAGGTTATAGGAAGGCATAGGGACAATAAGTGTGTGGAAATATTTTTAGATTGCTCAGATATAAGGAGATTAGAAAAAAAGTTTATGAAAAAAACAGGAAAAAAGGTTATTGTTCAGGTCTTCCCAAAGGATGAGGTTCCTCCTATTTATTCAACAAATAAGGACTGTGTGATAATACACTGTTGGTGATCATAATGCAAATACTGATCCTCTATCTTGTATCGTTGATAACTTCAATAGTTGTAGCTGCACTGCTAAAAATGCCATTAATTCAAAAAAGTAGGCCAATTAGGTTCAGTTTTGAGACATCCATATTGTTTCCAACACCAATTTTAGCGTTGGGAATTGAGGCAATATTTCGAAATTTGTTTGGGGATTATATTACGTTGGCATTTTTTGCTGGATTATTTGGAGCTTTGTTGTCTAAGTACTCTGATAAGATCTTTGGTGAGCCATAATGGATGAGATAGTTGTGAGTATATTAAAGATGCTTGTCGCTGGGGCAATATGTTGGATTAATTTTGTTATTATCGATACATACTTTGGACTTCCTGAACAACCCGGCGTTTTAGGAGCTAAGATGATAGGAGAAAAGGTTAAAGACATTGGAGGGAATCTCCACGGTGGGTATTTTATGGGAAATATTGTTTGTTCTCCTGATGCCTCTGCTGGAACTTTACTTGCTTCAATCATGAACTATCTTATGGGTGTTGAAGGAGGGTTAATAACTGCCCTTCTTGTTTGGATTGGAAATCGACTCTGTGCAGATCCGGGGTATGCGGGAACCATTGGAGCTTTAACAATAACTGCAATTATATCCCTTTTAAAGCCAATAATTGAGCCGAAATATTTTGTTGCAGGAATGGTTTTGGCCATATTTACTATTCAAGGGTTAGATCATAAACATGCATCATTATTACTTGGAAAAATCGCTAAAAAAATGAATAGAGGGGAATAATGGATATATTAGAAATAGTTATTGGAGCAGTAGCCCTTTTAATGACTTTAAGGATATTTTTAGAGAGAAGTAGAGCAAGAAAATTATTATATTTGTGTTGTTTAAGTTTTTGTATTTCTGCTCTGATTGCTTTGTATGTAAAGAGTCCAATGGGCGGAATTACAGCGATTGTATACTTTATAACCTCCACTCTATCCTCTAACGCGATCGCTTACACGATAGAACAAACAAAACATATTGAATAAAAAACTTAAAAATTAAAAATAAAAATTAAAAATGGGTGAAAAATTTGGAAGTTCTTCCACTTATTTCAGGGGTTTGTTGTATACTTGGAGGATTAGGGGTTGTTCTTCACACCAATCCCATAAATAAGATAATAATGTTAGCTTTGCTTGAAATTGGGATGATCGGTTTAATTGTCTCATCTTACTATCTTGATATTGCAATAATCTCCTCTATCTGTGAGCCGATATGCACGATAATTTTGCTTTTGGGATATATGAAATATTTAACCACGATTAAGAAGAAGAAAAAGTTTGGGAGGGATCTTCCAGTTTTATCAAAGTAGTTGGAGGGAGTTTTATGGATTTAGTTCAATATATCCTCTACTTGGGTTATGCACTATTGATAATTGGCACTCTTGGGGCAATTCTTGGGCCAAAAGTTGAAGATCCGTTAATACGATTTCTAAATGTGGAGGTTCCGAGTATAGGTGTGGCGTTGATATTCCTTACGTATGATGAGGATTTGGCATTGATGACGTTTATAGCGGTTAATGCGATATTATCTTTGATATTGATTAGAGCCCTAATTTTAAAGGAGAAGTATGAAAGCGAGTAAAGTTCGATAATAGTTATAAAATTATTATAAAATTAGGATTACAAAAATAAAATCAAAATAATAAGGTAAATTAATAAAGTAAATTTAAAATTGACGGAAATAAAAGCGAAATAAATCTTTTGGTGGAAAAATGAAAAAGTTGGGAAAAATTTGGAACTATCTTTCTAAACCTGAGGTCGTTCCAAGGATATTCTCCATATTTATAGCTCTGATCTTTGTGTTTGGGTTGTTGATGCCTCACTATCTAAACCCAGATCAACTCTATCCAAAACCGGTTCCTCACTCTCAGACGTTAAAGACCCCCTTAGCCCCTTATGATAGAGGAGGAGTCCCGTTAAAAGTTCCTGCAAAATTAAAATCCCAGTATCCACAATATGAGCCGGATCTTGGAATGATAACTGCTTATTTAACTCCTGTGGCTAATTGGATTAAAGATAAAACCTATTACTTTGGAACAACAATCGTTTCCACACCTGGAGGAATACTTGATGAGATACTCTACTACACGAGGGGGATGGATACAGTGTTGGAAAGTTCTATCCTTCTTATTTCCTTTATAATATTCAGTTGGATGTTCTTTAATAAGGATTAGGTGATAAGATGGAAAATATTATCTACTCTCTCTATCATCCCACAATGATAATCGGATTTTCGGTTGGAATACTGTCTTTACTTGCCATTGGATTTCAGAAGGATGATTTACACGCTTTAATACTTGCAGATGTTGTGGAATGTGCAATGCTCGTTATAATTGCAGGAGTGGGCACTGATTTAGCAGAGGCACTAATCTTACCGGGATTAGTTGTTAGTTTGGCTGAACTTTTAGCCGTTTCAGAAGTTTTAATAACAAGAAAACATATTCAGTCAAAAAACCATGACTCTAAGAAATTTAAACTATTTGAAGAATTTAAACTACCTTTACACACTGGGGAGTTGAAGTATGATATTGAAATGGAGGTATTAAAAACATCTCCAAAATTTTTCGCGATTATTTTAATTGTATATGGAGCGATATTAAGCGGATTTACAGGAGGGGCGGTTATTGCCACAGGATTATTGTTCTATGCATTATCTCAGAGGGTTTTGGGCTTAAATATCTCTGATGACGTAAAAACACTATGGGAAGGGATGGCTGGATTGTCTGGAGTAGCTTGGGCTTTTTGGATCTTTGGATTTCTTGGATTTTTCCTGTTTCCGAAATACTGGCTTGTCTGTCTTTTGATGTCAGGTTTGGGTTTAGTTATTAAAGTTGGGTCTAAACTTGGACTTGTTGGATATATTGGCGAGGTTAAGTGATCTTTCTAACTATAAAATAAGTTATCAATGGGTGAACTACAATGATCAGCTCAATAATAGGACAACTCTTTGGCATTGTTCCATTTGGGGATATTGTATTTGGATTTTCGGAATTTTCAATTATCGGATTTGTAGTTGCGTTAATTTTTACGATTGTAGTGTATTTAACCAAGCCAGAGAAACAGTTGGAAGCACAAAAATTTAGAGTTGAAGATAAATTAGAGGTGGTAAGCTTAGAAGAACTTAAAATCAGAAGAATGATGGCTATTGTATGTGGAATAGCTACTGCGGGAGCTATGTTAACTTATGATTTGTTTGATTATGCTTTATTTTTAACTCTTGTAGGAATTGCGAATATTGGAATTGTTTCGGCTGTAAAAAAGGACTGGGTGTTAAATGCAAGCTATCAGTATGGTCTTATTGCAATGATTGCAACTCTTCCTTTATTTGGTTCTGCAGGAATGATATTGGCAAAAACTGGAACTCTTTCACTGTTTGAGCTTCCAAAAATCCCTACTTCACTGTTATTTGAAAAGATCATATTTGCTGCGGGGATGGCAGGAGAGACAGGTATTGCCCCTTTCTATGCCTCCAAGGCAGAGATGTTTAGAGCTCCCGGATCTCCATACATCCTTATGATTCATCTTTCATCACTTCTGTTGATAGTGAGAACTGTTGAGATACTTTTAACGATTTAAAGGTGAAAAAATGGATGAAGAAAGAAAATGTGGACTTTATTTGTTGATAATTGGATTGCTATGCACATTTGGAATTGTGATGTTTAAAGGAATGATATGCTACCTACTCTATGTAATTGCTGTTCCCTGCTTACTTTATGGAATTGGATCATATTTAATTCCAAAAACTCGAAGAAAAAACGCAGGTAGATTACCGTTTAGAGGATTTTAATGTCAAAATGTAGGATATGTAGAGGTAAAGCATAAAACATAAAGAAGTAAATTCATAGCAAAAACCTAAAAAGGAGACAAATTAAGGTGAGGATCATGGATTCATCCATAATAAACGTAGTAAATCTAACAATTCATGCATTTTTGGTTGGATCTCTATTACTTGGGCTTCACAGGAAAATTATTGCAAGAATTCAAGGAAGGCCAGGTCCTCCTATAATTCAATATCTACTTCACACAATTAAATTCTATGTAAAGGAGATAACCTTTCCCATAACTGCTGGAAATCCTCTCTACATATTTGTGGCATTGTTAGATGTTTCTGTTTGGTTAACGGCCTTAATTATTGCAATAGACCTTAAATCTTCATTATTAATAATTATTGGAATTTATGTATTGCAGAAAATAGTGGAACATGGATGTGGGCTATCCTCTGGATCTCCATATGGGAAGATTGGAGGGGTTAGAAGTGTCTTCTCAGCTGCGGCGGAAGTGCCTTTATTTGCAGTAGTTGCAGCAATATATCTAACAACACATTCCGTTCTAATTTCGGATATATTAAATTATCAATCAATACATGGAAGTTTACTCTTCAAAATGCCAATTTGTGCCTTTGCATTCTTTATACTACTTGTCTCTAAGGCACCAAATAGCCCCTTTGGTATTGTTAAGGGAAAAGATATTGTCAGCGGATACATGACAGAACATTATGGTTTACTGGCTTCTATAATATACATTGCTGAGGCAATTGCCTACTTCGCTCTACTTTGGATCTTTATTGCGGTCTTTATTGGGCCTTGGGTTGTGTCTCATCCATTGATAACACTGGCTGTGATGGTTGGGCTAACTGTTATATTAGCGTTTGTTAATGGACTAACTCCTCTCTTAGCTCCTCATCACTCAGTAATGCTTCAAATGACTATTGCAGGGCTTGTGTTGTGTGATGTATTATATCGCTTAATAATGGGAGGATAATAAACTTTATTGAGGGATACTATGAGTAAAGCAAAAAATTACATCTATTTCTTTGCAATTGCTTGTTTAATAGCTCTTGCATATACTATTTCAATAAATGCAATACAAATGAGTGTGATTCCAGCCATATTAGTATTTCTATTTATATTTGCATTAGAGGTTTCATCTATAAACAAAAGAATAGCTCACAACCTTGAAAAAATAGAGGTTTTATTCATGCTCGCTGTCTTGGTGTTCTTTGCATATGCGTTTTATAAACTGTATATGGTTATTCCCACGTAAAAACGGTGAGAGGTTATGGATCTGTTTAATCTTAATTTAGCAATAGTTTTATTTATAATAGGGAACTTCGTTGGATTGGAATACAGTTATAGAAGATACACAACCCCTTATACTGAGAAAAAAATAGATAAAATAGCGTTAATTTTGTCAGTAGTGGGAGGTTTGCTGATAAACACGCCTCTTTATGTAGTAGGGTGTTTCTTAATTGGGTTTCCATTGGGTATGAGGCCAGGGTATGGAAGGATCGAGTTTGTAGTTGGAGGGATTATTGCATTACTAACTTATCTTCTACTAAACTCATACTAAATACCCAAATACTTAATAACGTATTTGGGTTGTTGTTGAGGTGAACACAATGTCTGAAATTGTAGATATTGACAAAAGATACGTAGAAAATGCCTTAAAACAAAAAATGAATGTTCTAAGAGATAACAGATATTTGATGGATGATGTATTTATCCCAATAGCTAAGGCGTTAAAAATGGATGTTGAAGAAGTTATAGAGTTATTTGCAAAAAAACTGGATTTTGCCTCTTGCTATGAATTGCACGCTTATGCAGAACAGGCAAGGATGGGGTGTTTAGGAAGAAAGGTGGATATTGATTTAGGATTATGTTGGATATGTGATTTCTTTGGATTAATAACAAAAGAAGAAGCGGATCTTATTAGAAAAAAAGTTGTTGAAAGCCATCTTTTATATAAAAAGCCATACAATGAGGCGTTAGAAGAAGGAAGGCAGATGATTATTAAACTGCTAAAAGAGGAGTGATCTGTTGTATATTTATCTATTAAGTTTACCTATTAATCTGCCTCTTAAAATTTATTTGGGAATAACTATGATAAAAGAACTATTTAGAAACCATAGGGCTCCGCCCTATTGGTATACCCGAAATATCTGCTTCGTTGCAGAAGATCTGCTTCTTAAAATTTAGCTGGAGGAATAACTATGATAAAAGAACTATTTAGAAAAAGATCGATCCACGTTTGTGTTGTCAATACCGGAGGTTGCAATGGATGCGATATTGAAATCGTTTCCTGTTTATCTCCGAGATATGATATTGAGCAGTATGGAATATATGTCCACAACAATCCAAGAGAAGCGGATGTTTTACTAATAACTGGGCCAGTTACTTTACAATGGGCTGAGCGATTGAAAGAAATTTATGAAAAGACCCCAGAACCGAAAGTTGTGGTTGCAGTAGGAGCATGTGCTCTGAGTGGAGGAATATTTAAAGAAGGGCACGTAATTGGAGGAGTCCATAAAGTTATTCCCGTTGATGCCAAGATTCCAGGATGTCCTCCAAGACCCTCCGAAATAATAGAAACGATATTAAAAGTTGCTCCTAAGGCAATAGCAATGAGAGAAAAACTCATAAAAGAAAAAATGGAGAAAAATGAGGTTTAATATTTAATAACATTATATAATGCAATACTAATCATTGTGATAATTAATGAAAGAAAAATAAACAACATAAAAGCGTGAAAACATGTCCACAGTTCCAATTGGGCCAATTCATCCTGTCTTAAAAGAACCGTTAAGAATAAAACTCGTCTTAGATGGGGAAAAACCCGTCGATGCAGAAATTGAGATGGGTTATGTTCATAGAGGAATAGAAAAAATCATGGAAGGAAAACACTGCCATAAGGGAATTCACTTAGCCGAAAGAGTTTGTGGAATTTGCTCATACATACACACAATGACCTTTGCGGAATGTATAGAGCATATTTCAAAGATAGAGATTCCAGATAAAGCAAGGTATTTAAGAGTTATAACTTGCGAATTGGAGAGGATACATAGTCATTTAATTGCTTCTGCGGTCTATAATTTATCTATCGAACATGAAACATTGGCAATGTGGCTTTTAAATGTTAGAGAGATAGTTATGGACTTAATGGAGATGATCTCAGGGAATAGGATAAATATGAGTTATAATGTAATTGGAGGAGTTCGAAGAGATATAAATAGAGAGATGATGGATGAAATATACAAAAAACTTGATGAATTTGAGGAGGAAATAAAAAATATCATTGAAGTTTTCGAGACAGGGCCTTTAATTGCTTTAAGAAGTAAGGATATTGGTATTTTGCCTTATCACGAGGTTATGAGGACAAGAGCAGTAGGGCCTGTTTGTAGGGCATCAGGACTACCAGAAAGTGATTGGCGACTGAGACATGCAACCTATCAAGAACTCGACTTTAAACCTGTTTGGAGAACAGAGGGAGATAACTTTGCGAGAATGATGGTTAGGCATGAGGAGGTCTTAGAGAGTGTAAGATTGATCAGAAAAGCGTTAGAGTATTATGAAGAATGTTCTGGGGATATTAGGGTAAAGGCAGAGATAAAAGGAGGAAAGGGAGTTTGGAAAAACGAGGCACATAGAGGAGAGGTTACTTACAAGATGGAAATTACAGATGGAGGAATAATAAAGCGAATAATGATTAGGACTCCAACAGTTATGAATTTAGAAGCATACAAATACATGTTAAAAACTTGTCCGACAGTTGCTGATGCTGTTTCTACTTACACAAGTATAGATCCTTGCATATCTTGCACTGAGAGGAGTATATACATAGTTAAAGATGGAAAAGAGATTCCAGTAGGAGTAAAACATCCATAAAGAGGATTACTAATTTAATTATTGTAATTAGGTGGTTGTTATGGCATCTTCATTATGGTATCTCTATAGACCATAGGAGGAGGCCTCCTATTGGTATACCACACGTCCATTAAGTTGCCTCTTCCAGAGACAATTAATGTCCAAACTCTATATATTATGTTAAAAAATAGGCGTATCGAGATTTAGGTGGTTGTTATGGCATCTTCATTATGGTATCTCTATGAATTCGCAAGGAGGAAATGGATTAAAAGATTTATTAATGCGAAATCAG
The DNA here is from genome assembly GCA_013153845.1 of Methanococci archaeon. GTDB lineage: Archaea > AGJL01 > Methanococci > Methanococcales > Methanocaldococcaceae > Methanocaldococcus. The sequence goes on from JAADDS010000029.1 coordinate 22,068, forward strand.
ATAAAAGTTCTTATATCCCTCCCGAGAGGTATAGAAAAGTCCCACCTATTGTAAAATACCCTGAGAGGTGTATTTCTTGTGAAGGATGTAAGGAGAGTTGCCCTGCATTTGCGGTAGAGATGATTTACAGTGAGGAATTTCAAAAAAACATTCCGTTAATAGATGAAGGTTCATGTATTGCCTGTGCCAACTGTGTAGAGATGTGTCCAACCGGAGTTTTGGAAATAGATAAACATAGGATAGAAACAGAAGGATTATTCTTTGATAAACCAAAATATAATAACCTATTAATTGATGATGAGGTGTGTGTCCACTGCGGAAACTGTGAAAGGGCTTGCCCAATAAACGTAATCGAGCGGAAAGAGGGAAGATATGTAATAAATATGTCTCAATGTATTTCTTGTAAGGAGTGTATCAATGCCTGTCCAATAGAGGATGCGATCATAGTTGTTGATGAGAAAACATTAAAGGAGAAAATAGAAAAAGCATTCGAAATTAAAACTAAAAAGATCATGGGAAAATTGGAAGTTAAAGAAGTTATAAAAGAAGTTCCCCATATAGTTGATAGTATATGCTTAACTTGTGGATTGTGTAAGGATGTTTGCGTTGGAGAAATTGATCTAAATAAAAAAGTTATTGTTAACTGTGTAAAATGTGGGTTTTGTATAGATGTCTGTCCAACAACTGCCATAAGGACTCATAAAGAGATCGTTCCAAAGAGGAAGGATATATGCTACATGGTTGATGAGGATATGTGTATTGGATGTAGAATCTGTCAGAAGGTCTGTGGTTCTGGTGCTATAAAGATCAGCAAAGAGACAAAACTTCCATACATTATTCCAGATCTCTGTGTTAGGGGAGGGGCATGTGCAAGAGAGTGTCCTGTTGGGGCTATAAAAATTGTTAAACCAGAAGAAGCCGAAAAAGCTGTTAAAGTTAGAATAATTGAAGATAAAATCATTGAAACTATTGAGAAAGATCTAATCTCATTCACAAAGAAATACGGAAAAGTTAAAGAGGAAATAGAAAAATTATCGATTAAAAAGTTAAAAGAAGAGTTAAGAAAAAAGGTCTACGAGGAAAATAAAAGAATAATGAAAAAGAAGAGGGAGTTGCAATGATAAAGGAAATTATCTCCAAACATTTTAATTTAGAAGATAATATCAAACTACTCCCAAAATTTAACATAATATTGAACAGAAGAGAAATTATTGTTAAAGAGGATAAGTGCATTGGTTGTGGAAAGTGTGTAGATGTCTGTCCAACTGATGCAATAACCTATAATAATAAACTTCATATTGTTATAAACAAGGAAAAGTGTGTATTCTGTGGAAAATGTAAAGAAGTGTGTCCGACCAATGCAATAGTTATAATTCGATTGAGATGTGAAATAAAAGAAGATGCGAAAATAATCGAAGTTGACAAGTATGAGTTTATTGATTATATAAGTGAAAGATGTGCTTCCTGCTTAGTTTGTTTAAGGAATTGTCCATTTAATGCCATTAAGGAATATGAAGACAAGATTAGAATTGACATAAACAAGTGTGAACTCTGTGGAAAGTGTGAAGAGATCTGTCCTTTGAATGCAATAATATTACGATAATAATTAATGAAATAATTAGGATAAATAATTAGTGCAGTATTTATAAAAGGTGGTGTCATTTGATAGAAATTAAAAAACCACTAAAAGAGATTATAAAGAAGATAGATGGAGATGAAAATTATATTAATGAAATTGCAAGGAAAATAACCCCTATATCCTACAAATTAATTTATATAGATGAAACGAAATGTGTTAGATGTAATCTCTGCTACAAAGAATGTCCAGTAAATGCAATAGAAAAAGCAAAAGTCAAAAATCCTGCTAAAATAATAGAGGATAAATGCGTTAAATGTGAAATATGTGCTCAAACGTGTCCAGTTGGAGCGATCTATGTTATAGAAGGAGAGGCAGAGGTTAAAGATGAGGAAGTCCATTACTTGATAAAAGAAAAGCCAATTCCACATCGAAAAATAAGATTAAAAAGTTATCATCTTGATGAAGAAAAGTGTATAAAATGTGGAATATGTGCAAGATTCTGCCCGACAAACGCGATAAAAGTGGTTAGAAGGAAGAGTATAGAGGTTAACTTAGATCTTTGCATGGGTTGCGGGGCGTGTGAATCGGTATGCCCAAAAAAATGTATAAAAGTCGAAAATGAGATAGGAGATGTGATAAGGACGAGAGATATTGATGTCAATAAAAACTTATGTGTTGGTTGTTTCGTTTGTATAGAGGAATGTCCTGTTAATGCAATAGATCAAGATGGGGATAAAGTAAAAATAAACAAGGAAAAGTGTATACTCTGTGGAAGATGTGTTGATGTCTGTCCAACAAACGCGATAAAGATGTGGAATATACATTAGACCCATTTCTCAATTAGATTTTTTAAATCCTCTCTAAACTTCTCATTTTTTAAGAGATCTTCTAAAATCTTCTTCCTATCTTTTGGGTTTGGGATTATTTCTTTTAAAACATCTCTGAACTTTGCTATTCCCTCTAAATCTGTCGATTTTAAGTAGTTTTCTACAATAATTCTAATATTTCTTGCTATCAAGGGGCTTTTGCCTCCTGTGTATATACTAAAAATCACACCATCAACTTCTGTGCAAGCGGGAATTATAAAATTAATTTCTTCTTCATTTGTTGATGAATTTACAAATTTATCCAAAGATAATGCAATTTTTACTATTTTTCTATTTATCTGAGGATCTATTGCGGTTATTACAAAATCATATTTTGTTATAATTTTTTTTAGTTCGTCATCACTTAACTTTTCAATATCTAATTTTATTAAATTTAAATTATCGCATCTATCTTTTAAAGATTTAATTTCCTCACTAAACTCCTTAGAGTATATATCCACCATTCCTCCGTTTTTCAATATTTTTTTAGCTCTTCTCGTTCCCACAGATCCACAGCCGAATATAACAACCTTTTTTCCTTTAAAAGATAACAAAACAGGAAGCAAAAGAACCCCTCCTATATTGTCTTATTATCTATATTTTTAATTTTTATATGATATTTTTTGTTTTAAACTTTTTATTATCCTAACGCTATTCGGATCTACGGAAATAGAAACCTCATCCTCTACATTTAAAGTTTTTAACATATTAGGAGTTAATAGAGATCTTAATGTTTCTCCTCCAAGATCCAAGGTTATTTCAACAACCTCTCCTCTCCTTCGAATATTTTTAACTTTACATCTCTTTTCTCCATAAAAAACTACAACATCCTCAGGCCTTATGGATATTAACACATCTCCATTTCCCATATCTACACTTTTTACAACTGTATCTCCCACTTTTATCAATGTTAACCCATTTTCATCTTTTCCAATGACTTCTCCTTTTAAAACATTCGTTCCAACAAACTCAGCTACAAAGTTTACCGATGGTTTGTAGAAGATTTCCTCAACTGATCCTTCCTGCAAAATACCTCCTCCTTTCATAACCGCAACCCTATCGGCTAAACTCCAAACATCCTCAAAATCGTGTGTGATATGAATTACTGTGGTTCCATACTCTTTAACTGCTTTTTTGACTAAATTTCTTAGGTTTTCTTTTGTTTTTACGTCTAAGGCGCTGAATGGCTCATCCAACAGTAAAACTTCCGGTTCAATAACTAACGCTCTTGCTAATGCAACTCTCTGCTGTTCTCCTCCGCTAAGTGTTTTTACATTTCGCTTTAAGATGTGTGTTATATTTAGTATTTCACATATCTCTTTTATTCTTTTTTCTATTTCTTCCTTACTTTTAATTTTTTTCTTTAATCCATACGCAATATTCTCAAAGGCAGTCATGTGAGGAAATAGCATGTAATCCTGATAAACTATGCTCATTTTTCTTTTTTCAGGAGGGAGGTTTGTTATATCCTCTCCTGCAAGATATATTTTTCCTAACTTTGGTTTATAAAATCCGGCTATTGTTTCTAACAGTATAGATTTACCGCTTCCTGTTGGCCCTATTATCGTTAAATAATCTCCTTTTTTTACTTTCAAATTAATATCCTTGAGTTTAAATTCTCCGAGTTCAATACTTATATTTTTGACTTCTAAATATGATAATTTTGACATGTGTTTTTCACCATTAATATTTAGTTCCTTATGCTTTCTACCTTCTTAAAATTGGAAGAATTTACTCCTTCAAATTTTTCAAATATTAGAATTGCAATAAATGAGATTATTATTAATAATATCCCGCTCGTTATTGCCATTCCAAGGTTTCCATAGGATATATTTAAATATAATGTTATTGGAAGTATTTCTGTGTTCATATAGGATCCACCTGCCAATATCAAAACTGCCCCAAACGCTCCCATGCATCTTGCAAAAGTTATTATTGTTGAAGCAAAAAGTCCATTTTTTGCTAACGGCAAGGAAATCCTAAAAAATGTTTCTAACTCTCCATATCCAAGAGATCTCGATACAAATTCATATCTTGGATTTATCCCTTCGAACGTTGAATATATAACTCTAACTGCATAGGGGAGAGCTGTAAAAAATTGAGCAATAACTATTCCAATTTTGGTAAAAACTATTTTAATTCCAAAGCTTTCTAAAAATTTTCCTATAAATGATTGTCCAAATAACAAAAGCAAAGCTAAACCTAAAACCAATTCCGGAAAAGCCATTGGTAGGTCGAGAATTGATTTCACGATACTTTTTCCAATGAAATCGTGTCTTGATAACGCATAACCTACCGGAATAGAGAAGAGAATTACAAGAACTGTTGAGGCAAGAGATGTTGCAATAGACAATTTTAAGGAATAAATCATTTCCTCAGTTTTTAATGAAGAGATAATTTCTGAAGGGTTTGGAACTAAGAACAATGAAAGTATGGACATAAATAGTAAAAAAGTAAATAAAAAAGATAAAAAAATGCAAAATGCTTTAAACTTCTCCATATTTTCTCACCATTGTTTATTTGATTTGTCTATTTTTTATTTTATTTTCATTCATTGTAATTTATCAAAATAAATTAACTGTTGTTGTATGGAATAAATCCCCATTTTTTCCATATTTTACTTGCTTCTTCGCTTGATATATAACTGTTAAATGCCATTGCAACATCATAATCTCCGTCTTTTTTAGCATAAACCGTTACAGCTGTTGGAATTGTCTTAATAATGTTCTCATCTTTTGGAATTTTTATAATCTCTATTTTTCCTTTTCCTTCTGCCCACGTAGCCATATCTTCCCATATTATCGTTGCATCGGCTTGGTTTGTAGCAATATATATTAAAAGTTGGTTAACTGTTGGGGTTTCCACAACAATATTCTTACTAACATTTGTCCAAAGATGATTTTTTTCGAGTATGGCTTTTGCAACTTTTCCAATTGCACACGCTTTCGGATCGCCTATAACTACCCTAACTCCGGGTTTTGCTAAATCACTTAAATTTTTTATGTGTTTTGGATTATTTTTAGGCACTGCGATAACTGGAATGTGATAAGTTATGTTTTTAATGGTGTTATTCAAAATTAAACCTCTTTTAGCAGCGTCAGCGGTGTATTTATATGCCCCAGGGATAAACACATCTCCTCCTGTTGTTGTTAAAATTCCAAACAACTCTGCACTACCCCCATAATGAACATCCACTTTTGCTCCTGTTTTGTTCTCAAAGTTTGTAATTAACTCATTCATTGGCTTCATAAGGCCTGCTCCACAGAGAACAATTATGGTTTTTCCTTCAAATTGCTTATTTGTTTGGCTTTTATTTTCATTCACACATCCACAAAAACACACTAACATACACACAACGAATGCTAAAAATATTTTTAAGATGTATGAGTTGTTCATCGACTCACCTCCATACGCTTAGATGTAATTAAAAATAGTTGTATATATTTATTATGTTTACCAATTCTAGTTAACAACATTGGAATAAAAAATAAATTAAAATAAATTAAAAAAAAATATTAAAATATAAAAAAGAAATATAGGAAAGATAGAACAAGGTTTTTACTCAAATTTATCCAAGTAGTAGTTTATAATATCCTCTCCATTTAGGTAAACTAAATTATGCTTTTCTGCATATTTTCTTGTTTCTGATTTGCTCATTGCTTCTCCATTATCTCCCATCATCTCACAGATGGTAGTTATTGGAGTTAATCCTGCCATTTCTGCAAGAGCGACCGTCATTTCCGTATGTCCTTGCCTATTTTTAACTAAACCCTCACATGCTCTAAGAAGGATAACATGCCCCGGACTTCTAAATTCTTTTCCAAAATCGTTAAATCTCTGTTCTTTTACCAACTCTGTTAATTTTTTTATTGTAAAGGATCTATCCTTGTCAGTAATTCCTGTAAATGTTTTTCTATGATTTATTGTTATGGAGAATGATGATTTTTCATCATAGGGAATGTCATTTGGATAGAGTTCCTTTAAAACTTTAAATTTTTGAGAAGCAAACTCTAAAATATCTACCATAAACGGAATTCCCAAACTTTCACATATTTTCGAATGCAAAGCTGTGCAGATTAACCCTCCAGCATCTTTTCTCATCGTTCTTATATGTTCTGGCGTTATAAATTGAGATGCAACTACCATATCCGTTTCTCCTTCTCTTTCATCAGAATCATACACCAATATTATTTCTCCTCTTTTTAATGCTTTAATTGCTTTTTCAACATTTTTATCACTCATTTTTATCTCCCTTATTAATTTTTGATTATTTTAACTCTTTGATTATCTTTTAATGTTATATCTTTTAATTTTTTGTTTTTTATGATTTTTGTTATTTTTTATTTTGGCATATTTCATTTTTTATTTATTGAAGAAGTTGTATTTTTACCAAATCCCCATCTTTTAACCCAAATTCATCTCTCAACTTTATTGGAGCCACTATTTCTACAATGTCCTCACTATGATATGTTTTTTTCGGTAATACAACTGCACCTTTTATTTTTTTATCTTTAATTATTATCTCAACAGGAAAAACTTTTACTCCAAAGAACTTTTTTCCTTCAAATTCAAAATCCTCAGTTTCGATATATTTAGAATATTTAAATGCTTCTTTAAATTTTTCTTTTGAAATATTTCTCAACTTTATATTTAAAGTTCCCTCATAAGGCACAAAACCAAGGATTTTTTTAAACGCTTTTTTATAAGGGGGAAGGGAAAGAAAGTATCTTCCTTCCCCAAAGCCAGAAACCACTTCTCCTTCAATTAACACTATCTCACTCCTGCTTTTTTGGTTTATATTCTCCAAGCAACTTTAACGCTAAAATTCCAGCCCACGAGGCCTCTAAAACCACACTCAAAAGGATCGTCATAAATGTCCCTATTATGATCGTTCCTGCAATGTCTATCGGAGAGATATATTTAGTTATATATTGAGGAATTTTATCTGCATTTTTTAAAATCTCGATACCAACAGTTACAGCCAGAGCTGCTGGAACAACACCTCTCGGCCCTTCCAAAGCCAAATAAAGTTTTTCTTTAATAGATAATTTCGATCCAAGTAATCCTATAAAAACTCCAAGGGGTCTCGCTAAAAATATCGATCCAAACGCTACTAACAACCCTACAAGGAAATAATTCTCTAACATACTAAGTTTTATACACGCCCCTAAAAATACGAAGATAAAAACACGGGCTAATAGTGAAAGATCATCACAGAATGATACAATATACTTGTAATCAATATCATCAGCCCTAAACAACGAATCCCCTAAATACAAACCCATTATTGCAACAGCCATATATCCACTAAACCCATATCCGAGAGTTTTTGGTAGGAGATCATCTCCCAAGTAGAGGAGAAGCATAGCTCCCCCAAGAACCAAGGGAGCGACATACTCATGAAAATTGCAACTTAATATTATCTTCTTGTAGATCTTTGCCATTAAAAGACCTACAACTATGGCCCCTCCTGCAAGTGTTATCAGATCTATGGCTGGATTTGAAGATGAGGATAACCCAAACAATCCTAACACTACGCTGGTGGAGACGATACCAAGAGGATCGTTAAATATGCTCTCTGCCTCCAACGTTATTGCTATTTCTGGATTTGTTTTAACTCTTGAAAATACTGGAATTAGAGTTGCAGGATCGGTTGCCGAGATTATCGCTCCAAACAAGTAGCCAACAGGAGAATTGTAGGGTAGATTCAATACAAGATTAAATACAATACCCGAAACTAAGAGTGTTATTAGAAATGTTATCGTATCTAACCTAATAACTGTTTTTATAACTCTCCTAAGTAGAGATATTCTCATCGTAAATGCTCCTCCTAACAAAATAAATATTAATCCAATTGGTCCTGCATATTCAAATATCTCCATTGCAGATTCAGATGGGATTATGTGTAAAAAAGGCCCTATACTCAGCCCCAATAGTAATAACAATGGAATATCTGGAATCTTTAATTTTTCAGCTATTTTTGCTACTAACGATCCGAGGACAAGAGCCAATCCAAGATAACCAATAGCCAACATTAGTTCCATGGTATCACAGAAATACGTGTTTTTTCCTTAATTAATTTTAACCTCTCAAATGTTTTTTCTCAATGTTTGATCATATTTTGCTTCCATATTTGGGTGTTTATTTTATATTACGACATTACTTTTCTTTTTATTTTTTGACAGTTTAAACAGTTTATTATGGCAATTTCTTAATAATCATAATTAAGAATTTTAATGATATTAATTGTTTAATTTTTTTAGGTTTTATTTTGTTTTTTGTTTTTTAGGTCAATAAATGGTTTTATTGTTAAATTAGTGTTAGATTAAAATTAGCAATGTGAGGAATATTCTCTCTACTTTAAAGGGCGGAGTTTCTTTTAGGAGAGCAGAGATTTACTTTCGTTATTCTTCCTACTAATATTAATCTCTGAGAAATATCGGTTTAATCTTTTATCTGAAAAAAATTTTTTAATGAAATCAACAAAATAAATAGATCAATGCCTATCCTGGGGAGTTCTAACCTCTTCTATAATCCTTTTACCTGCAACAACTTCATCTATACTATGAATTGTTCCTCCCAACGTTTCCACGATTTCCTGGATCTCATCAAAGTCAAGATTACTTCCTTCAATAGTTACCTTTACATTTTCAGTTTCCTTGTCAATTTCATAGACAGTAATATTTACTCCATCAATATTCGGAAGAGATGTTAATTTTAAAGCCATTTCTGTTATTTTTGGTTCATGTGGTTTTAGTATATCTAAAACGATCCTTCTAATTCCATTCAAGGTTATCCCTCTTAATGTTTTTCAACATATATATCTTTAACAATTAAATAGTTATTTAAGGTTAATTGTTAAGTATCATAAAATCTTTAATTTTTATAACTTTTGTAATTTTCATTTTTTATTCCTAGTTTTTATAATTTATAAATGGGGTATTAAGAATATTGCAGAAGGAAAACAGTTAAAAAGTTAGATATTAAAACTACAAATGATAAGATATTAATATCCCTTTGGGGTAAAAATATTTTGTGTAATTCAAAAAGACCATAAAAATAGAACCACTATATTGAAATTAAATAAGAGTTTAGTGTAAATAATAAAAAGAAAGGAGGGAGAGAATGGAAATAAACGGAGTTTATATTGAAGATACATTTGCAGAGGCATTTCCAATATGGGTTTCAAGAGTTTTAATAACTGCTGCAACAAAAAAGTGGGCTAAAATTGCTGCAACAGAAGCGACAGGTTTCGGTTGTTCAGTTATAATGTGTCCAGCAGAAGCAGGGATTGAAAAATATGTCCCTCCATCAAAAACACCAGATGGAAGACCTGGTTTTATAATACAAATATGCCACCCTAAAAAAGCAGAGTTAGAGCATCAAATGTTAGAAAGATTGGGACAGTGTGTTTTAACATGCCCAACAACTGCTATTTTTGATGCTATGGGAGATAAAGCTGATGAACAGTTAAAGGTTGGATTCAAGTTGAAGTTTTTCGGAGATGGCTATGAGAAGAAAGATGAGTTATATGGAAAAAAGGTTTACAAAATCCCAATCATGGGAGGGGAGTTTATAACTGAGGCAAAGTTTGGGATTAAGAAAGGAGTTGCTGGAGGAAACTTCTTTATAATGGCAGACACCAATGCAACTGCTTTAATCGCTGCTGAGGCAGCTGTTAACGCTATTGCGAGTGTTGAAGGAGCAATAACCCCATTCCCGGGAGGAGTTGTTGCTTCAGGAAGTAAAGTTGGAGCAAGCAATCCAAAATATAAATTTATGGTTGCTACTACAAACCACAAGATGTGCCCAACATTGAAAGGAGTTGTTGAAGATACAGAAATTCCTGAAGATGTTAATGGTGTTTATGAGATAGTTATTGATGGAGTTGATGAAGAGGCAGTTAAAGAGGCAATGAAGCAAGGGATATTAGCAGCTACAACAGTTAAAGGGGTTAAGAAGATTACAGCAGGAAACTATGGCGGTAAGTTAGGAAAATATCAGTTTAATTTAAGAGAGTTGTTTGAATAGGCCTTTTAACTTAATTTTTAATTTCAATTTGTTGATTTGTATTCTTTGCTCATTAACATCATTTTAATATTCCCTTCTTTTTTGCGAAGAAAAATATATAAAACACCTCCTACAAATAAAATTTAAATAGTTAATAATTTAAAATTATATTCGTTGATTTAAGTGAAAAATTTTGAATAGAATAAATGTTAACAGTAAATCTTGTAAAGGTGGATTTGAATTGAAATAAAACCATATAGGGGGTTTTTGGTTTGAAACCAAAATACGCATTAAGAAAAGACATGATTGGAGAATTTACGTTGAATAAATCCTTTAACACATACAAAGGAAAAGTTTTAAAGGCAGATTTTAACGGGCCGATAGAAGGAATAGTGATGAGGAATAAAAAAGACCATATATATTTCTACCCACTTTTAGCTCTACACATGGTTAAACCAGTTAACTGCATTCCTATAAATGTAATTCCTAAGACATCTCTTCCAACAAACCCAAAGAATGTTCATATAAAAGAGGCACTATCTCGAATAGTAGGAAGAACCTTAAAGGTGTATTACGAAACGCCAAAAACCTCATATTTGGGTAGGTTGTTGGGGTTTACGAGGGGAGTGTTCTCTTGGACTCTTGTTTTAGAAATTCATGGAGAAGTGGTATTGTTGTTTAATCCTGATTATATAGTTTATTATGGAACTAAATGGAAATTTTTAAAAAATAATCCTCCATATAAGGAGCCAAAACTTATGAATATAACAAAAACAGCCAATCACTTGAAAAGATGCCTTTTAGAGGACGTTATTATCGAGCCAGAATATCCAAGAATAAACATAGAGGACAAAGTTTACATCTACCCCTATGGTGTGGTCTCAAAAGATGATTATTTAGGAAAAACAGTGGAAGAAATACTAAAAGAAAAAGAGTTTTTAATTTAAGTAATTTAAGAGTAATTAAAAAATAATCAATAAAACTTGTCCTAAATAACAAAAGTTTTTAAAAATTTTAAAATTTTCTTTTTTTGGCATAACTTCTTGATATAATAAAAAATAGGTCATAATATCCCATTTTTTTCTATAAAAGCTCAGAAAATTTTAATCTATTTTAGCACCGAAGAGTTTATATATGAGTAATCATTATTTACACTAAAAAATCTTAAAACTATTATATATAATCGTTCATAAGTTGAAAAAAACATGAGTTTTCGGAGGTGCGTCGAATGAATAAAGAGATAAGCCCGATTCATTCCTATTTTAAATTACCAAACACTGTATCTCTTGTAGCAGGAAGTAGTGAAGGAGAAACACCATTAAACGCTTTTGATGGGGCTCTGTTAAACGCAGGAATTGGCAATGTAAACTTAATTAGAATAAGCAGTATAATGCCTCCAAAAGCAGAGATCGTTCCCCTTCCAAAATTACCAATGGGTGCATTAGTTCCCACAGCATATGGTTATATTATAAGTGAAACCCCCGGAGAAACAATATCTGCTGCAATAAGCATCGCGATACCAAAAGATGAAGACCTTTGTGGTTTGATCATGGAATTTGAAGGGGTCTGTGGTAAAAAAGAGGCAGAAGAGAAAGTTAGGGAGATGGCAAAGATCGGATTTGAAATGAGAGGTTGGGAATTGAAAGAAATAAAATCAATTGCTGTTGAACATACAGTTGAAAAATTGGGATGTGCATTTGCCGCAGCAGCACTATGGTATAAATAACTTTCGAAAAACATTAACAGTTAAATATGAAATGAGTATAATTTATGTGAAGTAAAAATAATTTAAAGATAGTTTTCGAATTCTTAAAAAAAGAAAATTTTATTTTTTATTTATCGATTTGGAGGTGAAAGGATGTTGAAATACTTAGGAAAACACTTGATATTGGAGTTATGGGGTTGCGATCCAAAAGCGTTGGATGACGAGAAAGGCATCGAAAAAATGCTTGTTGACTGCGTTGAGGCCTGTGGAGCTACTTTAATCTGTGTAAGAACCCACAAATTCTCTCCTCAAGGGGCAACAGGTGTTGCTGTTTTAGCGGAAAGCCATATAGCAATACATACATATCCTGAATATGGTTATGCTGCTTTGGATGTGTTTACCTGCGGAGAGCATACAGATCCATACAAAGCATTAGAAGTTATAAGGGACTTTTTAAAGCCAAAGTCAATACAGATAATTGATTTAAAGAGAGGGCTTATGGAAAATGGAACATTTGAACTTAAATAATTAATATACTTTATCTCTTATTTGTAATATTTGTAGTTTATTCTAAATCTGAATAATCAGTTTTAAAGCACAATATTGGAAATGATTTCGATTTAATATAATTTAACCATCATTTAACTATCATTTAACCATTATTATTTACTTATTAATATTTTAATATTTTAATGTCGTTAATTCAACTATTATTGCAATTCATTTTTTAACATAAATTCTAAGGTGATGAAAGTGAACCAAAACAACGATTTTAAATGCCAAATATGGTTTACCGAGTATCACAACAACAACGTGGCACTTTCAGTAAGGATTAAAGATATACTGTATAGAGAAAAATCCGAATTTCAAGAAATAGAGATAGTTGACTCCTATGATTTTGGAAAAGTGCTCATATTAGATAATACGTTCCAAACAACAGAGAGAGATGAATTTATTTATCATGAATTAATATCTCACATCCCTCTTTTTACACATCCTAATCCAAAAAGAGTTCTTGTTATTGGAGGAGGAGATGGAGGGACTGTTAGAGAAGTGGTTAAACACGATTCAGTTGAGGTTGTTGATTTTGTAGAATTGGATGAAAAGGTTATTGAGGCGTGTAAAAAATACATGCCAAAATTAAGTTGTGAAATAGAAAATGAGAAGGTTAATGTTTTAATAACTGATGGGATTAAGTATGTTGCTGAAACAGAGAATAAATATGATGTTATAATTGTTGATTGCCCAGATCCTGTGGGGCCTGCAAAGGGTTTATTTGAAAAGGAATTTTATAAAAACGTATTTAAATGTTTAAATGACGATGGAATTATGGTTCAACAATCAGAAAGCCCTCTTTACAACTTAGATTTAATACAAAACATCTGTAAATATTTAAAAGAAGCAGGTTTTGAGATAATTAGACCATATACTTACCCTATGCCAACATATCCAAGTGGATTTTGGAGCTTTACCTTAGCATCTAAAAAACACGACCCATTAAAAACTGATGAGAAAAAAATAAAAGAAAAATTAAAAGATATAAAAACTAAATACTATGATGAAGAAGTTCACAAAGGGATATTTTTGGCAACTCCAAAGTTTTTAAAAGATGCAGTTAAAAAAGCCCTTGAATAAGGAGAATACTTTAATTATTCTTCAATTTTCGTCTATTTTTTGTTTTTATTTTTGCATCGTTTTTCGTCAATAATGCTTTTAAATATTGAAAATTCACACATAAAATTTATTCTTTAATATATGCCACTCTATAAAATTGTCTAAAAAACGTCTGAAAATTAATAAATAGTTGTAAAAATATAATATATTTCAGACATGTAAATCTGAAATAGCCAATATACCTTCTATAAACTTTATTTCGTAAAGGGAGGGTTATTTGCTGATAAAATTTCTCCCCCCCC
>JAADDS010000042.1 GCA_013153845.1 Methanococci archaeon
TAAAAAATGAGAAAGATCTGTTTTACCCAAAATGAAATTTTTTAATACTTAATTTTACATTTATTATATCTTCTATTTTTCTAATTTTTTAAGCTATGATAAATTTATTTATTATATTTAATGACATATTAATTTTAATATTCAGATTTAGTATTATCATTCAGATATTTTTTAACAACCATTGGGTAAAAAAGATTTAATAGTTCGCCAACTATTTTTATTTTGAAGTTAATACATGTAAAAGGAGATGGTATTTTGAGGGCGGAAATTATTTTTTTAGGATGCGGTGGTGGACGATGGGCAACTATAACACAAAAAAAAGCGACAGGAGGGTTTAGAATACATACAGATGAGTTAAGATTACACGTAGATCCCGGTCCGGGTGCGATAGTTCGATTAAACGAGTTAAAGATCTCTCCATGGAGAACCAATGCGTTGTTTATATCTCACTGCCATCCTGACCACTACACCGATGGAGAAGTTATAGTGGAAGCAATAACACAAGGAATGACAAAGAAAAGAGGAATATTTTTAGGAAGTTTATCAGTTGTTGAGGGTTTTGGAGATTACGAACACGTAATTTCGAAATATCACCAGTCAAAGCTTGAAGAAGTTAAAATACTATATCCCAAAGATGAGGTAGAGTTATATGACACTAAAATAAGAGCAACACATACAAAGCACGGCGATCCCTTTGGAATCGGATTTCGGCTTTATACAAGATATGGAGATATAGGATACACATCCGATACCGAGTTTATCCCCGAACTGATCGAAGATTTTGATGGAGTAAGGATCTTAATTGCAAATATAGTAAGAAAAAAGAATGAAAGAATAAAAGGCCATCTATGTTCTAACGATGCCATAGATCTAATAAATTCAATGAACAAAAAACCTGAACTACTGATAATGACGCATATGGGAATAAAGATGACAAATCCTCAATTAGAGGCAGAGTATATCTCCCAAAATACTGGTGTAGATGTGATACCCGCACGACTTGGTTTAAAAATCGAGTTATTGAATGGAAAGTATCGATACCAACTACTAAAACAGTAAAACTAAAAATAAATTAAAAAATAAATCAAAATTAGAATAATTAAAAATTTAAAACAAGGCATAAAAAGAAAAATATCAACGATATTAACCATATATTAACGGTTTACTCTAATAATCACAAAAACTCCAATTAAAAATATCGTTATTGAAGTTATTAATGTGGCAATAGCTCCCCCAACGATTCCATACAAACTTACTAAAAATAGGTTTAAAATCGTATTTAAAATTAAACCAAATACCATTATATAGAGAGATATTTTTGCATATCCAAGTCCTTGAAGAGCGGAGGATATTAAAGTATAATAACTCATAAACAGTGAAGAAATAGATAAAATTCTTAAACATAAAATTCCCTCCGGATTTGCAACTTTAAATAAAATATTTAAAGGTATTTCTGGAAAAAATAAACATATAATAACAAAAATTGATGAAAATAAGGTATTTTGTATAATACCCTCTTTTAACAATCCCAAATCCTTAGTTTTCGATATTCTTGGAAGAAGAGGAATGCTAACTGATGAAGCAAATAAAAACACTCCCCTTGATATTAAAGAAGAGTAACCATAAATTCCACTCCAAAAGCCACCCATTAAAGACATTATAATGATATTATCAATATCTCCAAAGAGACGATAAGAAGAGGATGTTAATGCAATGGGAACTGAATATTTAAAAATATCTAAGTTGAATTTTGAAAACAGAGTTGAGGGATTAATCTTAAACAAGTGTAAAACGTTTGAAATATTTAATGATCGACAGATCAGATACAAGCCAAAAACTCCACCAATTAAATAAGCCAAAGACACTGAGATCAAAGCTCCAAAAACACCAAGATATAGTGTTAGAACAAATACAAACACAACTTTTACAGTATATTCCACTACCCAAGTAAGAGATAAAGAATCCATCTTTAATAAACCCTGCAAAATCCCCCTTGAAAACGCTATCAACGTTGAGGAAACAATACATAACCCAACAGCAAAGTAAAGAATATTAGGAAGAGTTAGATAATACCCTCCTAAAATATACTTGATATAGGGGCTTATGAAAAATCCTACGATAGATAAGAGGAGCATTAGATAAAATATTGATGAATATTTTCTTATATTTGGATACTTTTCTTCCGCTAAAAACTTTGCAATCGCGGGAGGAACCCCAGAAGAAAAGAATATCGTTAACGTATCAGCAATAGGGAGAATACCCTTTAACTCTCCAAACTCCTCAGTTCCCAATAAAAAAGCAGTTATAAAATAAAATAAATATGCCATTCCCTTAGAATAAATATTTGCCAACAGAATATAAAAACTATCCTTTTTTAGAGACATACCAATTTCCCTTTAAACTTCTTTTACCATTAACAACCTAAAATGTTTTGATAAAATTAATCAATTCATCCACATCTCTAAAGCAAATTGGATACTCAACCGCTGGCCTCTCAATAACTATAACCCTTGCTCCAGCTTCCAAGGCCCCAAAAACCTTTTCCTTAAAGCCCCCACTCTCTCCGCTGTCTTTTGTTATAACTGCATCACATTTATAGTCCCTTATTAAATATTTATTTAATTCCTTAGAAAATGTTCCATACATTGCAACAATATGTTTTTGAGGTAAGATCTTTAACGCTTCACTTACAGATATTGGAAGAACTCTCGCTACAACCTTATCCTTTCCAACAATATCAACAACCGTCTTTAAATTCTTAATCCCAGCCATATGAAAAACTCTACCCGCGTTTTTAGCCAATTTTGCAGCTTCTTCAAAATCTTTAACATAAATAACATTTGGATGATCTATCTTCTCCTCCCTTCGTTCAAATCTAACATACCTTACTCCAAGCTCATCACAAACTTCAATAGCATTTTTACTTGCATTTATTGCAAAAGGATGAGTTGCATCAACCAAAACATCTATATTATATTTTTTTAAAACCTCCCTTAATTCCTCCCTATCTAAGGGTTTTGTTATAATTTCATTGGCAAAACTCTCAGCTAATTTTCCTCCATAATCAGTAGTAGAGGTATATAATATAAATAGATCATACAACCCCTCTAAATTTCTAAGTTTTTTTCCAATTTCAACACTATCCTTAGTCCCTCCCATTAACAGTAAGTTCATGACTTCACCTTAAATTTTATTTAAGATATTTAATTTTTATTTTCGTTTATTAATCTCTCAACACATTGTATAAATTCTTTATCAATGCCATCTGTTTCAATCAGCTTTTCAAGGTCGTAAGTTAATACATATAGCTTTATCTCACCATCAAAGAATACTGCCTTTCCAACTGGATTATTACTAAACTCACAATTGTATTTATTAGATTTTGGGAAAATTAAGGCAGAGTTGATTTCATAACCATATTTTAAAGTATAATATTTTGCATAAGTATAAATTTGCCTTAGAATATCAGAAGACACTGTTGGTTTTCCATTTTCTGTTTTGATCTCTTGATATTTTGCATCTAAAATCAATAATGGTTTATTGTTTTTATAAACAACATAATCTGGCTTTTGTTTTATATTTTTTAACCCACAAACGTAATTAAACAAATTAAATTCCTCTTGATATCTTATTTCAATGTTCAAACTCTTTGACAATATTGAAAGTATAAACTTCTCAAACAAATCGTTCATATCTACAAAAAATCCAATTGCATCTTCCCCTTCAACCTCTCCAAATGCTGATAAGATAATTTTAGCTAAATTGAATGATTTTCTAAACCTTTCATTTAACCGAGTAAAATGCACCCTCTTAAAATCATGAATGGTTATCTTTCTTAAGTTAATATCTTCAAAGATTAACATTAACTCACTTAGTAGCTTTTTATTTATCTGCCATTTTGTTTTCTTCAATGAAATATAGGTTGTATAGTAAAATATCTGATTTAATAAGTTGTTTTCAGTGAATTCATGGTATTCTATAGAAAATTTATGCCTTTGGTGTGGTAGCTTTCTTATTTGCTTATCCACCAATAACTTCCCTTTTAGGAATTTTTTCTCCTCCCTAACTCTTACATACTCTCTATAAAATCCTCTTTTAATTTCATCCAATAATGAATATGCAAAGAGATGGATAAAAACCTCATAAACTGCTGGAGTTGATGCTATATTTTTAACTTCTGCAAGTTCTTGCTCTTTGATGTTTAAATTATAAGCAAAGTTCATCATTTTTATAAAGGCAAGGATTTTATCTCTATCTTCATAATCACATTCTTGAAAAACTTTTGGTAGAACTTGGATAACTTTATTATCAACTGCTACAAATCCAACGTATTGTTTTGCTTTTATTTTATCATAATAAATCTTGAATATACCATCATCCTCTTTATCTTCATTATTTTCTGCAGTTATATTACTTTTCCTATTTATTGTTTTGAAGAGTTCAGCAATCTTATTCTTACTTAATTTTAGTTTTTCTTGGAGTTGTTCAAAAGTTATAAGTTGATGCTCATAAAAAGTAATTAAATTACTCATTTCCCTCCCCTATATTTTGGTTATTTTGGATTATTGCATTTAATGCATTGATAAACTCATCTCCTTCAAGTTTTTTAATTTCATAATTGTTGGTATCTACAAACTTATCTCCAAGAACTTGTTTTAATCCCTCAAAGTCCCCATAGAAATATTCTTCCAATAATGGAATAATTTCATAATACCAAACAAACCATAAATCATTTTTATCATTTACATTTAAGAAGTATGAATGCCCTATTCTATGGTCTTTGTCTTTTGATATGACAATTTTATCATTCAAAGCTTTTAATAACTCTGCTAAGTTAATTCCTCCAATATTTTTGTCTTTTAGCATTTCATAATCTGGTTCAATTTCTATAAATCCAAATCTCCTTCTTAGAGCAATATCTAATAAGGCAATACTTCTATCTGCTGTATTCATTGTTCCTATTATGTATAAGTTTGGAGGAACAGCAAACGGTTCTTTTGAATATGGTAGAGTTGCTATAATTTGGTTTTTTCCTGTTAATCTCTTATCTTTCTCTAAGAGTGTTATTAACTCTCCTAAAATGTTTGATATATTCCCTCTGTTTATTTCATCAATTATTAGATAGTATTTTGGTGCATTTTTGAAGTTATCTGATTTAAATACATTTTTTGATTTTTTGTGTTCTTTGAGTTTTTGAATTACAATTTTTTTAATATCATCATAAGGAAGATTGTTTATAATAAATTCTCTAAGAAATTCAATATTTAAAGTATTCTTATCTAATCTATGTATGGTGCTTTCTCCAAAACTTCTCTTTACCTTTTGAATCTTACTTACATCAATATATTCATCTTCATTTTTTGCAATCCAGAGCCATTTTACTTTCCTAAATTGGTACATATTAAAATCTTTAAGTGGTGAATCTTTTTTATACTCATAATCTCCTGTAATTACTCCAATTGCTTTTATTTTTGTTGTACCATCAGAAACCAAAACAATATCTCCTTTTTTCATTTCCAATACAATATATCTGATGGAGGATTTATGCGAAGGATTTACTTCTACTCCTTTTTCATCTATTGTCTTATATATCTCATTTCTTCTTTTCTCTATTTCTTTTTCATCTATTTTATCTATATCATAACTATACTTAGTATAATCAGTATCATCATTGAATCCTACACAAATCATATTATTTTTAATGCAATAGTCAAATATTTCTTTGTCCTCCTCTCTACCTTTTTCTCCTAATGATACCTTGTAAAAATTGACATTTTCAAAATTTAAGTAATCATTCTTTAAAACCTCCCAAATTGTCAAAATACACATTTTCTTGAATATTCCATCTTCAACTTTATAAGTAATCTTTTCATTTTCAGTTTTTGGTCTAAAGCCCTCAATAAAGTCCTCATAGGAATAAGATTGGTGGAATGTGGTAAAGTCATATTTGTTGTTATTATCTTCATTAATTTTCTTTTCAACATAATTCCTTGCTAACCACGTTTTTCCAGTCCCAGGAACACCATAAAGGATAACTTGTCCTTTATTATCTAAAATTTTGTCTATTTTTTCTACCATATTGCCCATGTTATCACCCTCATATTCTTCTAAGACATCTTCAGTTGTGTTATTTTCAGTTTTAATTGTTGTAGTTTCATTAAATTTTGATAAATAATAAGCAACTTCTAACATTGATTCGATTCCAAGTTCTTTTCTAATTTTATTGGCAGTTTTCATAAATTGTTTAAAATCATCTACATTTCTACTCCGTGCCCCTACAAATCTTTCTACATCAATCGCATCTCTTAGAGATTTGGGCACCGTCTTTTCTAATGCAGGCATATAATATTCATAATTTAAAACTGATGACAATATTGTCAATAATGTAGTTTTTACACCACTTAACTCACCAGTATTTCTAATAATTTTAATCAATCTTCCAAATTTATCTATCATGTCATCAAAATTCTCATCATTTGTATCATTTGCAGTTTTCAAAACATCCTTAATCAATTTATGGTTAATCTTACTTGCATTAAGATTTTCATCTAACTTAGAATAATAAAATAAATTTTTAATTCTTTTATCCCTAAATATATCTCTTAGTTTCTCAACTTCTTCATCAGTTAAATCTCTATTTTTAAAATTTAGAAGTATTCTTTTTGCTTCTTCAATAACTTCTATAATCCCATTTTTTCTCTTTCCCAATCATCCTTGTATCTATATCTTAAAGTTTTCAATATTTCTTTAAATCTTCCCTCATTTATCATATTTTCCCCCATCTCAAATTTAATCTCATTTTCATTTCCAATAACTCCAGTAATATTCATGACTTTTCCTATATTTCCCAAATTTGCTCTTTTTGAATGACGTTCATATACTCCTTCAGTATTATTATTAATAACAATAAACCTTGACCCTACTATTTGAGTCCCATTAACTTTAATCTCACATAAGTTTCCTCTCTCATCATACACATTTTTCCTACATATTTGCCTAACTCTTTTCAATACTCCATTTTTCTTTAATTCCTCAATATTTTGTTTTTGTTCTTCAATTTGTTTTAATGTTTCTTATGTTATTTCACTTATTTTTAAAGGTCTTAAAATATCTATGAATATTTCCACTTTTTCACCCCTCCTCTGTCTTTTTTTAGCTAACTTGATTAACTTTATAATCAACAATAATACTTTTATATCTTCAATTATTTGTCTTCTTAATCCTCTCACTCCATAATTTCATAAGCTTCACCATTTTACTTCACCAATTCCTTAGAGATGTAATAGCCCATAACAATAGGAAATATCAGAAATCCAATAAGAATCAGCAATTCAGGAAGAAATATGGCAAGGAGTAGTAGTGTGGATGTTGTTGTTAGACACTTCTTTTTATCTTTAAATATAAGGCGTGGTAGAATTACTGGCACTCCAATGATTCCATATAACGGCCATAATGGAGCTATAGAATACAACACCAACGTCGCAAAAAACCAGCAAAAAATTCTTAACATTATTTTTAGAAATCCCATACTGCCACCAAATATTCAGTCCTTTAAGAAATCAATCAACATACTCAATATAGTAAAAACCACTAATAATGCAAATACCGTTACTACAAGTGCAAATATCCCCATTCCTACCTCTCCAAAGTTGGAGGAGATTATTCCATAAATTATCATTCCAATACACAGGACTGAAAATATTATTCCCCCTACAATAAAGAAAATACAAGGTATTAGAAAGATTATAATCATTAAACTTATTATGAGCTTAATTATATTCAATATCATTAAATCTCCTCCAAAAAATTAAAAATTAATCATCTTTGCTGAAGATTATTGAATAAAGCTGTGCATTGTAATCTTTTGCTGATTTATAGGCATCATAAATGCTGTAAATCCATGGTATGATAAGCCAGCATGTTAATAACAGTATTATTCCCTTTCCAACCTTTCCAAGATACATTTGCCCAGCTCCGGGAATAAAAAAACTAAGTAATACTGCAATACCAACACTCTTTTTCTTCTGCTCATAATACACAATTCGTTGATTTTTATCCATCTCCTTTACAAAATCTTTAATTTGCATTAGTTCTATTTCATTCATAATCAATCACCTCATTTTATTGATAAATTAATGTAAAATTCTTCTACCTCTCACCCATCTAAACTTTCTAAGCTTTTCATCAATCTCTTCCCTCCTCTCTGGCTTAGTATAAAATGTTGCCTCTAAATTATGCCAATCAACTGAATCCCTATTATCTTGCTTGATATATTCCTTATTTAACAAACTTCTAATGCCAATTCTTACAACAGAAGCATCATATCTTATATTTCGAGATAAACTCTTAAGATTTTCAATTATTTTCTTTAAACTAACTCTATGCGGGCTTTCTCTAAGGATTTTTAATATTTTCAACTCTAAGTCCGTTAATCTCTTATTGGAATAAATCATCTCTCCATTTTTAAACACTATAAGCTCTCCATTCTCAAATGACTTCCAATTCTCATTAGTTAGAGGATTTGTAGCTATAATAAACCCTTCTTCTCTTGCATTCTTAACATCTCCTAAGTTTATAATATAATCTTCATCTTCCAACCTAATTTTTCCATAAGGTGGCATTCTCTTCAAGAAATGCAACTCCCTCCTTCCCCTATAATCTTTATAAGCAAACAAATACTCTCCATCGGAGAACAAGCAATTAAAAGCCCCATAGTAATTAATATCAAGCAGTATATCCAACATCTCATCAAATCCCTCTTTATTCCATTCAATCCCTCTCCTTTCAATTTGAGATAGCAAATAGCAGAATACATACTCTGAATCCGTCTCTCCGATTGGATAAAACTCATCAAGTCCTAAGTCCTCATATCCAAGCAGAGTTCCATTGTGAGCAAATGCAATCTCTTTATCTTCCAATTTTCTAACAAATGGATGGGTATTTACGTAAGATTCACTCCCAGCACTTGCCTTTCTTATGTGGGCAATGAATATCTTTGATTTTATTTTAGTCCATCTAACACATTCAGCTAATAAAGCTTCATTCATCTTAATTGGCTCTTTTATTAACCTAACGAACTCATCTGGATAGAATGCAATCCCCCAACCATTTGGATGCTCTTCACTCCTATGCTTAAAGCTATTTAATGATAATTCAACATTAACCTTCTTATTAAAGCAAATTCCCAACAATTCACACATATCTATCCCCTATAATCCTTATAATCTCCTGACTTTACTAAAATTCCATACGGTTCTGGATAGAAGTATAGCCATGCCTCTATTTCCTCTCCTGACTCCAAGATGATTTTTACTTTCTTTCTTTCGTAATAATCAGGATGCCCTTCAAGACGATCAATTCTTTTTAACGTTTCTTCATCAACCTCATAGACCTCTCCAACAATGTGAGAGATTTTCTCATTCTCAACAACATAAGGGATTATGTCAGCATACATAGCATATTTTTCCTTAGTTCTGCCTTTTCCAATGAATTTAGAATTTTTTAAGTAAGGTTCATGATTCCAGAAGCCCTTTCTCAAACTACCATAAACAAACACATACTCCATAGTCCCACAGTTTGATTTTGTAATGCTCGTGAATAATTTAATATGGAGAATTATAAATAATACTTACTACCTAACTAAGCTTACAATACTTACTATTTTTAGTGAGGTGTATAACATGGCTAATGATTTAGAGAAAATAAGGGGAGGAGTTCATATAGCAGTTCAAGGTTATGAAGTGGATAGAATTACAGAAGTTCCAATAATGAGGAGGGCTGAAAAGATTTATTTAATTAGCAAACCTGAAAATAATGATTCAGAACGAGGAAAAGCATTTAAAAATGTCATTATTAAAAAGTTTGAAGAAAAAAGAGTTAATTATGAAGTTGTAGAAGCAGATTTATTTGATTTAGATGATATTGTTAAAAAGATGAAGTCAATAATATTTCATGAGAGAAAAGAGTTTGGAGATGTTAGATTTTATATTAACGTTTCTTCTGGCTCTACAATTGGTTGTGTTGCAGGAATAACCTGTGCAATGATACTAAATAAAGAAAACTCAAAAATTATCCCATATTATGTAATGCCAGAGAAATCTTTAGATGGTCTCTCTGAAAAAGAAAGGGAGGAGTTAAGGAAGGAATATATAAGTAAATATAATTGCCTTTATCTTCCAAGAAGTTTTGGTGTTAGGGGAGTAAAACTAATATATCCGTTTGAAGTAACTTTGCCAAGAGAAGAGTTGTTAATATTTTTAAAGTTCATTGATAGAGCTGGAAGTAGGGGCTTAACTATAAAAGAACTTAGCATTTTAACAAAAGAAGAATTTTTAAACGTAAATTTGAATGATGATGAGGGTATAAAAGAGTTAATTAAAGCAGTTGAGAGAAAGGAATCTATTAGCAATTTATCTGTTAAAAAAATGGAAAGTTTAATTATAGAGTTAAAAGAGGTCGTTGGTAATGATATTGATGATTTGAAGAAGATTATTGCTTGGAGAAATAGTTGTAGGGATTCTACTAAATCTACATCTACAAGACAGAGTGATTTAGTTTGGATTAATAAGAATGTTGTTGAAAAACTCTTAGAATCAGAGTTAATAAAAAAACCAGAAAGAATAGGTAGGTCAAAATATATAAGAATAAGTGAAAAAGGAAAAATGCTATTAAACTATGTTAAGTAGTCCAATTTTGATCATATAGTTTATAAACTCAATATTTCCCCATTAACTTCATTTTAGCCAATAATGCACTTAATTGAATTCGCTCATTCCATAGGGCTCCGCCCTATTGGTATACCCGGGATGCATTTACTTCCGTTAGGAAGTAAATGCCTCTTAGATTACAGTGGGGTTGAACGTAGTGAAGCCCCACTCTGAGGTATAGTAATCGCCCATGGGCGAGTAATGAAATCCGTGGGATTTCATCTGATAGGAGCTTTGCTC
>JAADDS010000068.1 GCA_013153845.1 Methanococci archaeon
GAGTGTTCCTCCGATATTAAGTAGAGTTATAGCAGAAGAGGTTAAAAAACAGTTATAATTAAGATTAAAAATAGTTATTTGGAAAAATTAATTATTTATTTCTTTTTTCTGCTGAAACCATAAGCAACATTCCAATTAAATCTCCTTTTTTAACTTCCCCATCCATACCGCAGGCAAATGTGGCCATATCAACTTCTCTCTCTACTTCTATGGGCATTGGAACTTCTTCTCCAACTGCAATAACTTGTCCTGCTCTATGTCTTCCGTATGGACAAATGAGCAGAACGGACATTGGAGGGATCTTGATTTTTTTAATTTTTATGGGCTTTATATCTCCCTGTTTTAATTCGACATCTTCTTCTGCGACTATGGGTTCTATTTTTGCCTCATTTTTAATTATCAAATCGCATTTTACTTCTTCTTCTTTTATCTTTTTTTCTAATTTTGAGATCCTTCCGACTAATCTGTAAACCATACAAGCTCACCTTTATAAAAAATATTATAAAAAATATCGATTGAAACTTGAATATTATAATGCTTCTCCTTCCGCTTCTCTTTTTTCAATTCTTGACTTAATTAATTTCAACCTGAAGAAGTTCCCTTCTGCAACTTTTAGAAAAAGTTGCATCAAAACCAAAATTTGGTTTTATATTATATTTATAATGCTTCTCCTTCTGCTTCTCTCTTTTCAATTCTTGACTTAATTAATTTCAACCTGAAGAAGTTCTCTCTTTCCATTTCGTCTAATCTCATTGAGATGTATTTTTTGAGAGATTTTAGTCGTGGGATTATGACGTATTCTAACGCATTAACTCTTCTTTTTGTGGTTATGATCTCTTCTGCTAAGAGTTTAATAGATGTCTCTATTTCTGCTAATTCGGTTATTAGTTCTAATGCTTCCTCAAATTTTTTAGCAGATTCGTCTAATTTTGAGCTAACTCCATAAGGGGAATATCCTCTTTCTCCAACCTTTCTTTTAACATTGTATATTTCAAAAGTAGGAACAGTAACTCCCATAATATTCTTTGTATCCATGTCAACTTCTAATTTTTCATTTTTTGCTGCGAATGAGGCCTCTTTAACAGCCAAGGTTCCCATAACGGTCTCTGCCATAATTAAATCTTTATATGCCTCTTCTAATTTTGCCTCTACCTTTTCTCTAAGATCGGATGCTTGCTCAATTATCTGGAAAAACTCCATAATCAGAGCGTCTCTTTTCTGTTTTAATAATTTATGCCCTTTTTCAGCCAATTTAATTTTGTTTTTTAATTTTAGAAGTTCCATTCTTGTTGGGTTTACTCTCTGCATGTTAACTCCCTCTCTAATTTTTACAATGGAAGTTGTTAATTTAAAAAGTTAACAATAACAACACCTATAAAAGTTTAATAGTTAGTTTAATAGTTTAGGTTA
This sequence comes from Methanococci archaeon, assembly GCA_013153845.1. Classification (GTDB taxonomy): domain Archaea; phylum AGJL01; class Methanococci; order Methanococcales; family Methanocaldococcaceae; genus Methanocaldococcus. The sequence goes on from JAADDS010000068.1 coordinate 1,411, forward strand.
TTTAAACATTTCTTTGACTTTTTCATCGGAGGCGTAAACTTTTTCTTTCATTTTTTCTCTATATTCAATTAACTTTTTTTCTATATTTTTGTCTTTTAATGCTAAGATCTCTAATGCCAGAAGGACTGCATTATCTCCTCTGTCTATTCCAACACTTGCAACAGGAATTCCGGGTGGCATTTGAACAGTACTTAACAATGCATCTAATCCGCATAATTTTGCCTCGACTGGCACTGCTATCACTGGTTTTGTAGTTAAGGATGCAACAACTCCGGGAAGGTGTGCTGAAAGGCCAGCTATCGCTATAAAAACCTCTGCTTTCGACGTTTTAACAATCTTTTCAACTAACTCAGGAGTTCTGTGTGCTGAGGCAACCCTTACTTCAAATTCTACTCCAAACTCTTTTAATATTTTTACTCCCTTCTCAGCTATTTTTAGATCGCTTTCGCTTCCCATAATTATGCATATCATATCTTTTCACCAAAAATTTTATGTTAAAGATTTAATGCCTCATTATAAATAAATTATGGTTTTGAGGATTGGGAGTTATTTATAAATTTTAAAAATTTGTTTAGAAATTCCAATCCTCCACCATAAGTGATCGTTTGCGGATGTAGTGAAAGATAGAATGGAATGTGATGTTTTAATGCGTAGCGGTAGTTTATTTCTGCTTTTATTAAGTATAAGTTTACATATTCTTTTTTGAGATACCAAGTATATTCTTTATTCATAATCTTTTTAGTTGTGCCATTTGGGTAGATTATTTCATTGGTTAAGATTACGGTATAGTTGTGTTTGAGTAAAACTTCAAGTGAGTCGTTATTTAAAGCCCATGCGGGTGGGATAAAGAAGGATAGGTTGTCAAATCCACAGTCCCTCATTATAATTTCTGCATTATGTAATTTTTCTAAACATTCATCTTTTGGACAGTTAAATTCGTGGAATGTATGCTTATATCCATGAAGTTCAATTTTATATCCTTCTCTTTCCAACTCGTGAAGATATTTAACAAACTCTCTGTTTCTTCTCAGATCCCATTTTCCACCACTGGGAGGATTTTCAAGGTCTGGAATCACAAACAACATCGTATAATTTGCATAATGATATTTGTTGATAACGTTAATTACTTCTTTTAGTTGTTTAAAGTATTTTGGAGATACATCATGCACGAGTATGATGGGTTTTTCATTATTGTTTTTAATATTGTGGTTTTTAACCTCATGCTTTGAGTTATTTTCAATATATTTTGAGTTATTTTTATCTTCTTTTTTATTTTCTTTTATAATGTTGGAGGAGCTATTCTCAGATATAAAAATCTCTCCGAGGACTATTGAGGTTATTGACAATACCACAATAAAGGATATTAATAACTTTTTCATAATATCTCCTTTTAATTGATTAATAAAAATTAATATGGATAAGTGAGATATATAAATAATTTGCTTATCCCTATATATGCAATTTTCGTTTAGTTTAAAAAAAGTTGTAATTTAAAATATTTCATTGATCATTTTATATTAATCTTTTTATATAAATATATGTAATAATAGATACGATAGAAGGTGAGAATAAATGTATATTCTAAAAATTGCCTATGATGGAAGATACAGCTTTCAAACACAACCCCACGGAAAAACGGTTTGCGATATTATTTTAAACACGTTAGAAGAGATTAATTTATTAAAAAGAAAGAAGATTATTTATTGTGGAGGAAGAACAGACAAGGGTGTTTCTGCACTCGGAAATTTTGTTGTGGTGGAATTAAAAAAAGAACCAAGTCCCTCATACATAAATGCAAAATTGAAGAATGAGGGGATTTGGGTTTTAGGTTATAGGGAGATAGAGAAAATTCCGGAAGTGAGGTATAGGCATTATCGATATGTTCTCCCAAATATGGGGTATGATGTTGAAGCCATAAAAGAGGGAGCAAGTATTTTGATAGGAACACATTCTTTTCATAATTTATCAAAAAGAGATAGAACAAAAGACAGAAGCCCAATTAGAACGATATTTAAAATAGATGTCTCTGAGAACGAATTTTATATAACACTTGATATATTTGGAAAAAGTTTTCTCTGGAATATGGTTAGGAAGATAGTTGGGGCTTTGGATCTTGTAGGTCGAGGAGAAAGGCCAGTTAATTGGATTGAGAAACTATTACGAGAGGATCATAAGGAAGGTGTCCCTACATTTCCTCCTGATGGGTTAATACTGGTTGATGCTAAGGTAGATGTGGATTATATTTATGAGCCATACTCTATGAAAAAATTTAAAGAATATTGGACAGATCTTTTTAAGTTAAAGGTTATGAAAATGGGAATCGCTAAAACAATGATGAATTTTGAACAGTAATTAAAATTATTTTAAGATCTTTTTAAAGTTAATATCGTAATCTCCATTATTTTTCACAATGCCGATTATTTCCACGTTTCCAAATTTTTCAATGGTTTCAAAAGTTTTTTCGTAGTGTAGAACTTCGTTAAGATCTGTCATGCAGTTGATAATAACTCCCCTAATGTTTATTCCTTTATTTCTTAAATGTTCAATAGTAAGGAGGGTGTGATTTATAGTTCCTAAATTTGGCCTTGAGACAATAACTGCATCTAAATTCAGAAGTTTTATTAAATCACTCATTAAAAAGTTGTCTTTTATAGGAACACAAACTCCTCCAGCTCCCTCAACAATTAGAAACGCATATTTTCTCTTTAATATGTTGTATGATTGTAGTATTTTTCTTTTTATTTCATCTAACGTTAGCTGATAGTTTTCAACATCAAAGGCAATATTTGGAGAGAGAGGAAGTTTTAAATTAATTGGATTCATTAGATCTAAGTCATCATCGTTTTTTAACATTTTTTTCAAAGTTAACGTATCTTCTCTACCTCCTGTTTCGATAGGTTTTAAATATCCAACTTTAACCTTTTTACTTAACTCTTTGGCCAATATTGAAGAGACGTAGGTTTTTCCAACGTTTGTATCAGTTCCTGTTATGAAGATCACGTTAACATCCCTCTCATAAATATTTTTATGAATTTTTATAAGTATCTAATATTTTTAGGCAATTTTATTTAATTTCTTGTTTTTATTTATTTTCATTTATTTTTTGTTTTTTTGGGGCATAATCTTTGAGAGGTAATCTACTGCTTCATCTATGGTTGTGGGAATATCAACATCATAACCCCTCTCTTTAAGTTTTAAGAATAATTTAGAAACATCTGGAACATCTAAATTTAGTTCATCCAAATTTAAAGAGAAAAGATCTTTAACTTTTCCATCAAATATTACTTTTTTATTTAATACATAACAACGATCTGCTAAGCATGCCAAATTTAGGTCATGGGTTACGATAACAACGGTTTTTCCACTATCTTTAAATGATCTTATTAGATCCATAACCTCTAATCTGCTTTTTGGATCTAATGCAGAGGTTGGCTCATCCATTAAAATAACATCTGGCTCTACGGAGAGGATACAAGATATTGACACCTTCTTTTTCTCTCCTCCGCTTAGATTGTAGGGATGTCGATCTTTCAGATGATAGATCTTCATATTTTTTAGTGTTTCGTCTGTTTTTTCTATTGCTTTTTCTTTTGAGTAGAGATGGAGAGGGGAGAAAGCAACTTCTTCCCAGACAGTTGGGTTGAATAACATCACATCAGGATTTTGAAAAACAAATCCAACTTTTCTTCTAAATTCTTTCATTAATTCTTTATTTCTTAATATCTCGTCAGTTAGTTTTTTCCCTTCGAAGTAAATCTCTCCACTACTTGGAAACACTAATCCATTCATGATTTTTAGTAGAGTTGTTTTCCCTGCTCCGTTTGGCCCTAAAATAGCCACAATTTCATTTTTATATATGTTTAAATTTACATCTTCCAGTGCAGTTGATCCGTTTGGATATTTGTAGGATACATCAACAACCTTATAGATCTCTTTCATACTACCCCTCTATCGAATAATACTAATATTGCTGTGATTATTATGGAGAATGCTAAAAACAAAATATCCTTTGACGTGATCTTTTCCATATATATGTGTTTTATTTCTCCCGTATACCCTCTTGAAAGCATTGCGTAGTATGTTTCTTCTCCCATCTGATACGTTTTTATAAATAAAGCACCGATAGCTTTTCCTGCTTCCTTCCAACTTTCTACCATTCCAAGTTTTTTTATTGCTCGTGATTTTCTTGAATACATCATATCTAATATAAAATTCAATAATAGAAAGATATATCGATAGGCAAGGTTTGTTATTGTGATCACGACCTCTGGAATTCCCAACTTATGCATTGCTGAGGTAACTTTATTCCACTGAGTTGTTATTGGAATTAGCACAGCAAAGGATACACAGGTTGCCACTCTGAGGGTGAAGGTTATTGCATATTTAACACCTTCATAAGTTATAGATATGTGAGGATTGTTTAACAAAACAATGAGATCTTTTCCAGGAGTCATGATGTTAAACATTACAGGAATTGCAATAAGCCCTGCAAAGATCGGAATGAAAACATAAACTCTTTTCAAATATTGATACATCGGAATATTAGAAAGGTATGCAAGAAGTAGTGCAATAGCATTGAAGATCAGTAGGGTTAGAATATGTTTAGATAAAACACTCCCAACTATAAAAATAACAAGGGATATGATCTTTACTCTACTCTCTAAACTCTGCAAAAGACCCTCACTTTTCGTGTATTTTTCAAAAAATATGCTTTCATTTAGATACTTTATTACATGCTCTATTGTTTTATCAAACAGTTTGTTGTCCATAATCTCTCCAAATCCATGTTTTAATGCTTAGAACTTTTTAATTAAATTTTAAATATTATTTGTTTGCATGTTTTTCATATGTAAGCATTTTTGTAGGTTTTTAAGTTTTAAGATAAAAAACAACCCAATTTTATTAATAAAATAATATTAATCAAATCGTTTAAATTTACTGGCAAAAATAACAACTATATAAGATCAACATATAAAATAACATCATTTAATATTAATCTTTAATCTTTTACATTTTTTATATCATTTTAATTAATTACATCATTTTAATCTGTTATTCGTCTCCATCAAATTTTCTCATCCTCTTTTTAATCTCTTTTCCTTTTTTCAACATTTAAATTAAAAATTAAATTAAAAATGGGAGTTAAAAAACAAAAATTGGGGAAATTATTGAAAGATTATCCTGTTGTAGCTCTCGGATTTACAAACTTTATAAGGGCATAGTATGCTCCAACACAGAGTATAACTCCAACAATTGCAGAGATTATATATCCAATTGAAGCGTGGAATGGATCGTCCCAGCCGGGAACATCATAATCAGGAAGTAAAGCATGATTCCAAATATCTGCTAAGTGGAGCATTCCACTGACTTTACTTTCTCCTACTTTTTCCGCCAATTCTTGAGGATCCCATTCTCCCCAAGCATCTCCATAGTTCCAAACAAGCAAAATACCGAGAGGGCATAAGATGATCATTGCAATAATCACATATAGGAACTTTTTAACAAGAGGGTCTTGCCAATTCATGCATTCACCCCACTAACTTGCTGTTCTTTTGAGGTAAATAGATCTGGTCTAACTTTTCTAACATACCATACAACTATTGCAGTTACTACCGCTGCTGCAGGACCTGCCGTTAGTAAGTGAGCAATAGCCATTGCAGGAACTGAGACAGTAAATGGGTAAGGACAGTATCCTGGTTCTATAAATGGTTGTAGTCCAAATTCAAACCCTGCACAAATTGCTGCGGTAACAATTCCAACATAAGCCCCGATACCACTTGCAATAACTTCTCCAACTTTGTTTCTTAAGAACTTGTAAACATAATAACCTACAAACGGCAAAACAACTCCCATATTGAAACAGTTGGCTCCAATACAAGTAATTCCTCCATCTCCGAAGAATATTGCCTGAATAACCAACACTATTGAGATTGCTATCGTCGCAACCCATGGGTTATCCATTAAAATTGCAATTAATGTCCCTCCGACCATGTGAGCAGTTGTTCCATCAGGAACTGGTAGGTTGAACATCATAACTAAAAATGCAAATGCAGTTAACACCCCTAATAGTGGCAGTTTTCTTGGATCTAATTTTTTTAACTCTTTGATTCCCTTATACCAGATTGGTATCATTATCAGATAAAAGAAGGCACAAGTTATTGGCCCAAGGTAGCCATCTGGTATATGCATCGTTTCACCCTTAATTTTCTGTTTGGTATTATTTATTTTAATTAACATCATACTAAATGTTTGTAATACTATTTAAACTTTTTCATCATATTGGTATTAAAAATGACTTGAATACTTTTAAAATTTAATACAATATGATGAAAATGAAGACAATTTAAAATAAAAAGAGTCAAGCATTAAGCATATATACTTCAAAAACATTTAACGCAATAGCAATTTTAAAAAATATACACTCCAAATTTTAAAAAATATAGAAAAGATCTATAACTAAAAAACATAAAAAATAAATAAAACTGGTTAACGAAAACAATTTGAAGTTTAAAACTAAGAATGGTGAAGATATGAGAGTTGTGATAATTGGAAGTGGAGCAGCCGGATTAACCACTGCATCAACTATTAGGAGATATAATAAAGATATTGAAGTAGTGGTAATAACAAAAGAAAGAGAGATAGCTTATTCTCCATGTGCAATTCCTTACGTTATTGAAGGAACAATAAAGAGTTTTGATGATATAGTTATGCACACACCAGCGGATTATAAAAAAGAGAGAAATATTGATGTAATTACTGAAACTGCTGTTGTAGATGTTGATTCAAAAAATAACAAAATAAAGTGCATAGATAAGAATGGAAATGAGTTTGAGATGAACTATGATTATTTGGTTTTAGCAACGGGAGCAGAGCCCTTCATTCCTCCAATTGAAGGAAAAGATTTAAAAGGAGTTTTTAAAGTTAGAAGTATAGAAGATGGAAGAAATATATTAAAATATATTGAAGAAGAGAAGTGTAATAAGGCAGTAGTTGTTGGAGCAGGAGCTATTGGTTTGGAAATGGCCTATGGTTTAAAATGTAGAGGTTTGGATGTTTTAGTAGTAGAGATGGCTCCGCAGGTGTTGCCAAGATTTTTAGATCCTGATATGGCTGAGAGGGTTCAAAAATACTTAGAAAAAGAAGGAATTAAAATTATATTGTCCAAACCTTTGGAAAAAATCATTGGAGAAGAAAAAGTAGAAGCGGTATGTGTAGGAGATCAAGTTTATGAGGCAGATATGGTCATTATGGCAACTGGTGTAAGGCCAAATATTGAGTTAGCTAAAAAAGCCGGCTGTAAAATTGGAAAATTTGCAATAGAGGTTAATGAAAAGATGCAAACATCCATACCAAATATCTATGCTGTTGGGGATTGTGTTGAGGTTGTTGACTTTATAACTGGAGAGAAAACCCTATCTCCTTTCGGAACAACTGCTGTAAGGCAGGGAAAAGTTGCAGGTAAGAATATCGCTGGAATAGATGCAAGATTCTACCCAGTTCTAAATTCAGCAGTTAGCAAGATAGGAGAGTTGGAAATAGGTGGAACAGGTTTAACCGCTTTCTCTGCTAATTTAAAAAGAATTCCTATTGTTATAGGAAGGGCTAAGGGTCTTACAAGGGCAAGATACTACCCAGGTGGAAAAGAAATCGAGATAAAAATGATATTCAGCGAGAATGGAACTGTCTTTGGATGTCAAATTGTGGGTGGGGAGAGAGTTGCTGAAAGAATAGATGCAATGTCCATAGCAATATTTAAAAAAGTTAATGCTGAGGAGATTGCAAATATGGAGTTTTGCTATGCCCCTCCTGTCTCGATGGTTAATGAACCACTTTCTCTCGCTGCTGAGGATGCTTTAAAGAAATTGCTTTAATCATTACTTCTTATTTATTTTTCTTTTTTTTATTTATTTTTTATTTTATTGGGTTTTGGTGTGTGTTTCTTATTGTTTTGTTATTTCGTTATTTTGTTATTCCAATATTATCTTAGCATCTCCTATACACCCTCCTTCTCCATCATTAAACACGAAAACAGGATTTAGATCCATCTCTTTTATCTCTTCATGAATATCCATAAACACGCCTATTTTTATTAAACAGTCAACTACAAACTCAATATCTTTCCTTGGCCTTCCTCTGACTCCTTCTAAAACTTTATATGATTTTAAACTTTTTAGTATCTCATATGCAAAATCCCTCGTTATTGGGGATATTCCAAAACTTACATCTTTTAAAACTTCTACAAAAACTCCCCCTAATCCTACCATAACAACAGATCCAAATATCTCATCCCTTTTAGCTCCAATAATGATTTCCATTTTATCTCTTTCTACATACTTTTCAACTAAAACTCCATCGATCTTTAAGTCCTTAATGCCCTTCTCTTCAGCATAACGTTTTGCATTTTCAATTAAAGTTCTAAATGCCTCTCTTGGATTTTCTGGTTTTATAATAACTCCTTTAGCATCTGTTTTGTGCAATATCTGTGGTGAGACGATCTTCATAACACATTTTCCCAATTTTTTACAGTAGAGCTCTGCTTCATCTTCACTTTTGACTAAGTATCCTTCTGGAACTGGAAATCCATATATTTTTAAAACACTTTTTACATTATACTCGTTAGGGTTTGATAGCAATCTTTTAATTATTTCTTCGTTTTCTTTTTTTATTTTTGAAAATTCTTCTCTAACTTTTTGGACATATTCGTCGTATTCTTCTTTAACTTTTAATAGGGAATATCTATACAAGTAAGAAAGTGCTTTTATTCCATTTTCAGGGGTTATGTAAGAGGGAATTCCATTCTTTCTTAGATAACTTTTTGCCCCTTTTACTGAGACCCCACCAACAAATGATGTAATTAAAGGTTTGATCTTGAGGTCTTTATGTGTATTTTTAACCTCTATTATTGATTTTGCTACTTCTAACGGTTTTGTCATCTCTTGAGGTGTTAAAATAACTAATAATCCTTTAATATTCCTATCTCTCGAGAGGGTATCTACTACTTTTCTATACCTTTCTGGCGTGGCATCTCCAATTATATCAAGTGGGTTTGAGATAGTTGCAGTTTTTGGTAAGATATTTTTTAGAGTTTCTACTGTCGAGCTTTCAAAATTGGCAAGTTTCATTCCATAATCAACACAACTATCTGCTGCTAAGACCCCAAATCCACCAGCGTTGGTTATTATTCCAATTTCGTTCGAATTCATTGTTGGTTGTGTGGAAAAAATATGAATAAGATCTACCAACTCTTCAAATGTATATGCCCTAACTATTCCTGATTCTTTAAAAACCGCTTCGTATATTTCATCTTCCCCTGCTAAGGATCCAGTGTGGGATTTTGCTGCCTTTTTACCGACATCTGTTCTTCCTGATTTTAAAGCGATTACTGGTTTTTTCTTTGATAGTTTTTTAGCCACATTTAAAAATCTTTTATCTTTTAGCCCCTCAATATATAAGACAACCATTTTTGTATCTTCATCATCTAAAAAATATTCCATTAAATCACTTTCCTGAACATCTACCTTATTTCCAATACTAACAACTTTTGAAAATCCAATATTTAATAGGGGAGCAATGTCTAAGATGGCATTTAAAACAGCCCCACTTTGAGATATTATCGAAACCCCTCCCCTTGGTGGAAATATCTTAGCAAATGTAGCATTTAGATTTATATGTGTGTTCATAATTCCCAAGCAATTAGGGCCGATAACCCTTATGTTGTATTTTTTTGCAATTTCTTTAATTTTTTCTTCTAATTCATAGTTTCCAACTTCTGAAAATCCTGCACTTATTATTACTGCACCTTTAACCCCTTTTTTCCCACATTCCTCCAATACTTGCGGAACTACAACATTAGGAACCACAATAATTGCTAAGTCAATCTCATCTTCTATATCTAAAACAGATTTATAGCATTTTAGTCCTAAGACCTCATCATATTTTGGATTTACAGGATAAACTCTCCCATTAAAATTTTCTAAGTTTTTCATTATTGCATAGCCAACTTTTCCTTCCCTATTTGTGGCTCCAATAACTGCCACAGATCTTGGATAGAATAAATGAGTTAAATCCATAACTACCCCCTTTCTAATATTTTAATAATTTTAATAATTATTTCAATTTTTTATCTATTAAAATTTTTAAGATTTTAAAATCATTTTTGCTAATTGGTTTCCGTTTTAATTAGTTAACTTTATGATGCGTTAATTATATATACTGTGATGTTCTTTGATTAAATATATGATTTTTATTCATCAAATTACATCCATAGATAACTTTAAAAAAGATGTTGGGGGTGGGAGTTTGAGATTAAAAGCTGAAAAAATCGTTGGAAGAGATGGAGAGGTATTTTTCAGATGTCCAAGATGTGGAAAATTGTTTAGATATTCAAAGGACTACACCAAACACGTTAACAAAGCACATAGACATCTTTTATCTCAATAATTAATAATTCTAAAAATATTTCTCTATTTTAGCAGTTTATATTTTGTTATGCCTCTCCTATGCGGAATATCAAACTTCCATCCTCATTTTCATGAATTTTTGGATGCAATTTTAAAAACGACTTTACAGCCGTTGGAATGTTCCATTCAACCCCATAGACAATTCTATCCCAATTTTCAATAAATCTTTTTTTAGTTAACACCTCATCAACTCTTCCCCTCAGTTTTTTTATAACGATCTTGTCCTTACTAAAACTTTTTATTTTATAAACGCCCCTCTTTGTTTTAGAGTAAAAGACCTTATCATCGTCATAATACAATTTTGCAATTTCTAATAGTTCTCTCCAAACATCTTGCGGTCTCATGTTTCCACCTGAAAATTGGATATGTTGAATTAATGTTCGTGTTATTAATTATTTAATTATTAATTTGTTAATTGTATCAAATATAATTAAACCATTAAGCCAAAATTAATTATTACAAATGCCCTTTCTCAATAACTTGTATTTACTCCTTATTTATTTAATTTATTTGATTATTTATTGATTACAATCTTTTGGTGATCGGTTATGAATTTTTTAATACAAAAAAGAAAAGAAGAAAGTAATAAGAATTTAAAAGAAAAACTGCTAAAATATAGAAAAAAATTTAGGGACTCTAAAATTAAAGAACAATTAAAAGATATGCCTCTAAATATGAATAAATATTTGGCTAACTTGTATACTGGAGGAGTGATAAAAAAGTATCCTGAAGATTTTGTCGTAGAAGAGATTATGTTGGATGGGACAATATTAGAAGTTGGAAAGAGTATAGAATTTAAAGATGAGGAAGATTGGAAAGGAACTTTCATACATTTTACCTTGGAAAAGAAAAACTGGACAACTTTGGATGCAATTAGGGAGATAGCTAACAGGGTGGGAAAGCAAAGAAAACATTTTGGATTTGCAGGAAATAAGGATAAATATGCAATAACTACTCAAAGGGTTGGATGTTTTAATGTGAAGTTGGAAGATTTAAAAAAAATAAAAATTAAAGGAATCACGTTGAGAGATTTTCAAAAAACAAATAGAAAAATAAGATTAGGAGATCTTTGGGGAAATAGGTTTACAGTTAGAGTTAGAGATCCGATACTTAAAGGAGAGGATTTAAAAAAAGTATTAGATGATCTCTGTCGTTTAAAATATTTTATAAACTACTACGGGATTCAGAGATTTGGGACTACGAGGCCTATAACCCATATTGTAGGAAAGTTTATTGTAGAGAGAGATTGGGAATCGGCATTTCATCTCTACTGCGGAACTCCTCTGCCATATGATGATGAGCGATCAAAATTAGCGAGATCGTTAGTTGATGAAGAAAATTTCAAAGAGGCATATAAACGCTTTCCAAAGGTATTTTTTTATGAAAGAAGGATGATAAAACGATACTTAGAAACAGGGAGTTATCAAAAAGCGTTTATGATACTTCCCCCTCATTTGAGGTGTATGTTTGTAAACGCATATCAATCATATTTATTCAATGAGATAATTAATATGAGATCTGATTATGGATTTTTACCGTTAGAAGGGGATATTTTGATAGAAGGGCTTCCAAGTGGAGCGTTATTTGGATACAAAACAAATTTTGCATCAGGAATACAGGGAGAAATTGAGCGAGAAGTTTACGAAAGAGAATATCTTTCTCCTGAGAAATTTAAAATTGGAGAATTTGGATCGTTTATAGGTGGTAGGAGAACTATGATCGAGAGGATATATAATCTCTCATATTGTATTGAAGATAACTCATATGTTCTTAAATTTTGTTTAAAGAAGGGAAATTATGCCACTTCTGTTTTGAGGGAGTTTTTAGATAGGAAGGATTAATTAATAATTTGATAGGTCGAACGAGAAAGCAAAACCGTATTTATTTATATATGATTCGTTTATATATTTGTTTATATACTCTATCTCACAATAAAATTAAAAATTTAAAAATGACAATTATGAGAACTACAAAGGAAACATTTATATATAAGTTTCGAAAATGTATTCTTATAAACAAAACAATATTTATGAGGGAGATTATGGCAGAGATGATAATTCCATACCCACAACTTAAAAAGATAATGAAAACAACCTGTGAGATCGATCTGTATAAAACAGAAGCAGAAGATATTATGGATGTTGTTGAAAAAAAATTGGCTGATCTCTTTGAAGTCGCTCACAGAAATGCAAAAGAAGAAAACGCAAAGATCATAAAAATGAGACACATTCCATTAACAAAAGGGTTTTTAAATTCAATGGATTTATTCAAAAGCATTATTGAAGAAGAAAATATTGTAGCAGAGACAATTAAAAAGTATGTTATGAAGAAAATACCTGGAGATTTACCTCTCGATGATATAGTTGTAGATAACCTACCTTTAATAACAGGAACAATATTTATAATTATTGGAAGAGTTATAAAAGCACTTCACGAGGATATTGAGAGAATAAGAAAAGAGCATATAGAAGAAGCAAAAAAAGTTCTTGATTACACATTATAATTCCTTTGCTCATTTAGCTTTTTTTATTTTTATTTTTTTATTTTCTATTTTCTTTTTTTATAAATTTATTTATTAAATTGAGTTGTTAAATTATCCACCCATCTCATCAACACAGATCTCGCTTTTTTAAGTTTTAAATTTCCATAATCCAACAGAAATTTTAAATAATCTTCATCAACAAAGAGTTTCCCATCCTCTCCTATCGGGGCATCAACTCTATGAGTTGGCAAGATCTCAACTATTATCCTCTTCTCTGAAACTGATTTTATTGATGATGCCTTTAATCCTGAATGTATCGCTAAATCAAGCATTTTTTTAGCAGAATATAGATCTTTACAAGCGATGTGTATTATTGGAGGATTCATTACAAATATTGCCATAGTATTTTTTGCTTCCTCCTTATCTTTCCAATTCCCTAAAGCGTTAAATAACTCATCATATTTTGCATAATGATGCCACTTCCCAACCCATTTCGAATATATCTTTGGATTTTTATCTTTTGGAATTTCTATTATTCCCACTCTTCCGATACAACTTGATGTAGTATAGCAAAAGTCAAGGTCATTTATTATCTTTAAGATTGGAATAATTTCTTCATCAACCAAATTTTCTTTTATTGCGAGTTCTAAATTTGTTAATACCCTTTTTTTATCCTCTAAAAATCCCACATTTTCACCCATATTTTAGTTAGTAAAAGGTAGAGTGTCTTTTTTCTTAAATTGAGAAGATTAAGTATTAATGCTCTATGATTTACATTTGCTATTATGAATATTTACATATATTGTTGGTAGTTATATTTTGCCATATTTTTTATATTTTTAATCTCTGATTTAATGGTTGATAACTTACTAATAAATAATTAATATATGAAGAAACAAAAACAGTTGAAAATAAAATAAAGATAAAAATACTTGTTTAATAAACAGATAGTTATATAGGTGGAAATTATGGAGTTAACGCCATGGGAAACCCCTGCTGTTATTGATTATAAAAAAACGATGGAACAGTTTGGAGTTAAAAGGATAGAAGAGGTTTTAGGAGATTTAAAAAAAGAGCATCATTTTTTTAGAAGAAATATAATCTTGGGACATAGGGACTTTGAGAGGATAGTAGATGCAATAAAACACGGAAAGGATTTTGCTGTTGTTAGCGGGATGATGCCATCCGGAAAAATGCATTTCGGGCATAAGATGGTCGTGGATCTGTTAAAATTTTATCAAAAATACACTGATAATATAAACATTCCGATAGCTGATTTAGAGGCCTACTGGGCAAGAAACATGAGTTTTGAGAAAACAAAAGAACTTGCTTTGAATGAATATATAACCAACTATATTGCTCTTGGATTAGATCCAGATAAGATAAATGTTTACTTACAATCTAAATATCAAAAGGTTAAGGACTTGGCTTTGATCTTATCAAAAAGGACAAATTGGAGTGAAATGAAGGCAATATATGGATTTAAAGGGGATACCAACATGGGACACGTCTTTGCCCCAATAATCCAAGTTGCGGATATTCTACATCCACAAGTTGATAAAAACCTAAATCCCGAGCCAAAACCAGTTATTGTTCCTGTTGGAATTGATCAAGATCCGCATATAAGATTAACGAGAGATATTGCAAATAGGGCAAAAGAGTTTAGATTTATCCCCCCATCTTCAACATACCACAGATTCATGACTGGATTGTTGGGAGGTAAGATGAGTTCTTCAAAACCAGAGACAGCGATATTCTTAACTGATAGCCCAGAGATTGTTAAAAAGAAGATATTTTCTGCTAAGACAGGGGGGAGAGAAACATTGGAAGAACATAGAAAGTTCGGAGGAAATCCAGAAGAGTGTGTAATCTACGAGTTGTTTTTATATCATTTAATATTGGATGATAGAGAGTTAGCAGAGATATACCAAAAGTGTAAAAGTGGAGAACTAACGTGCGGAAAATGTAAAAAAATGGCCTATGAGAAAGTAGTGGAATTTTTAAATGATCTCAAAGAAAGAAGAGAGCAAGCAAAGGAAATAGCCACGAAAATATTAGAAAAAAAGATTTAATAATTTCTTATTTAATTTTATTTATTTTATTTTTTTATGTTAATAAAATTGTAGTAAAATTGTAAAATTATAGTTAATATTGATGGGAGGTTAAAAGTATGGATATAAAAGTTGCAGTTGTTGGAGGAGGCCCTGCAGGAAGAACCGCAGCAATGTCCCTATCTAAAAAAGGAATTGAGGTAGATCTGTATGAGAAAGATAAAATTGGTGGAACATGTTTAAATTATGGTTGCACATACATAACAGGACTTCGGGAGATGGCAGATATATTAAATACTCTAAGTAGTATAAAAGGGGAGAAAATAAAATTAAATGAGTTAGTTCAATTTAGTGAATTACAGGAGAAAATAAATAAAATTCAGGAAAGAATTAGAAAAAAATTAGAGAAAGAGACAATAAATGCAGGAGTGAATATCAAATATAAAGAGTTTAAAGATAAAAAGGATGATTATGATTATACTGTTTATGCTACTGGAAAAATCTATACAAACACATTTAGAGAATATGAGGACGTATTAACTCATAAAGATATTCCAAAATTGAGAGATCTTCCTGAAAATATCCTTGTTATTGGAGGAGGGACTGTTGGAGTTGAGTATGCATCATTATTTGCAGATTTTGGGAGTGAGGTTGTGTTATATGCACGATCTCAAATATTAAAGGATATAGTAGATGAGGATATTAGGAAGTATATAATGGAAAAGTTAATAAACTTTAAAATTATACATAAAGAGGAAGAATTAAAAAAATTTTTGAATAATGAAGATTACGTGAAGATCTTAGCCATTGGGGGAAAAGGAAGGTTTAAAACAGACAAATACCTCAGGGTTTTAAATGAAAAAAACACTTATGCTTGCGGGGACTGTCTCATAAATGGTGGAGGAAACACACCAGTATCTCGTATGGAGGGCAGGACTGTTGCTGAAAATATATACAACGAGATCAATGGGCTGAAACTAAAAGAAGTGAAATATAGTTTAGTTCCAAAAACTGTTCGTCTATCTTTAACTTTATCCTATGTTGGAAAGCAAACAAAGGAATTTAAAACAATAAGATCCTCTGTAGGAAAAGGCAATTTCTTTAAAGTGTTAAGTGATGTGGGAATAAACAGAATATACTATGAAAATGGAAAGGTTGTAGGGGCAATCTCAACCATTCCAGCATCAGAGGTTTTACCATATTTTGCCCAGTTTATCAAAGGGTTGGATGTTTATAAGGACTTTATAGAGATCCACCCCTCAACTGACATCTTTTATAAGGAGTTTAGACGAATATAAATGCAAATGTTATATTTTATTACATAATTACGGCATAAGTGTATTCTAATTATTGTATTTATTGATATTATAATAGAACAGGATACCTTCCTAAAACGTAAATAAACGTTGTTTGTTCTTTTAAAGAACATAATGTTTCTTTTAAATTTTTTCCAGGATCTTCAAAGTCAATATAAAATATGTAAGTTCCAAGTCGTTTTTTTGATGGTCTTGATTCAATTCTTGTTAGATTTATCTTCCTCTCTGCAAACTCTTTTAAAATATGATATAAAGCTCCTGGTTTATCTTCCTTTAACTCAAAAACAATAGATACTTTGTATTTATTTGAACAACTTTTAAAGTGAGGTGTAGATTTTCCTATTAATATGAATCTTGTTTTATTATTTTTATAATCTTCAATATTCTCCTCAAGTATTTTTAATCCAAATTGTTCTGCGGAGTCCTTCGATCCAATTGCCCCTAATTTTTCGTTAGATGAAGTTGCAACAAGTTTAACCGCTTCTGATGTGCTCTCTACCGCTTTAACCTTCCAACCATGTTTTTTAATATAATTTCTACACTGGGCTAATGCCTGCGGATGAGAAATAATGGTCTCTATCTTGTTTTTATCATATCCAATGAGATTATGATGAATATCCATTGCTAACTCTCCAAGTATATTAACTCCTTTAAATTGCAATAGTAAATCTTGTGTTAAAGAAACTGAACCTTCAATTGAGTTTTCAATTGGAACGACACCAAAACCTCCGTTATCGACACTCTCAAACACATCATATATTGAATTGCAGTAGTTAATCTCAAAATCTCCATCTAAAAAATTTAAAAACTTTTTTGTTGCTCTTTCGCTGTAAGTGCCTTTTGGTAATGTGTAAATCTTATTTTTTATTGCTGTTTTCAATGTCTCACCTTGGCTTTTTCTAATTCAACAATTAAAAACTGACCTTTTCCTTTAAAAATTTTAGATAATTTTTTATCGATCCATTTCCAAGGTTTTAATACTTTTAATAGCACAGATCTTGGTAGAATCTTAACTATTGGAGGAAGAAAGTATGTTGAAGTGTATTTTAATACTTTAAATTCAGATATAAAATCATCAACACCCATCGCTTTATGAAACACTCTAAAATCGTTAAATACTTCCTCTCTAAATAAACAGTTTTTGTTTATAACCACAACAATAACTCTTCCATTATCTTTTAACACCCTATTGATCTCTTTTAAAGCTTTTGATTTGTCTACGTGCTCTAAAACATTTATGCAAAGGATTAAATCGAAAGTTTTATCTTTGAAAGGAAGATGCAATATATTTCCGCAGATCTTTTTCTCAGTCATTGTAAATTTTTTTAACATGTTTAATGAAATATCTAAGTATATTGTATTAAATGTCTCTGTTAATTTATAAAATGCTCCAAAACCACAACCGCAGTCCAACACTAATGGATCTTTAACTTTAAAATCACTTAAAATTGAACTTATTTCTTCAAATATCAACTCATCTGCAAATTTTATTAATATTTTCATATATTCTGGAAGTTCTTCGATATTCCACATTTCATAAAACTCTTTAATATCTCTCATAACACCTCACACGTTAATGTGTATATGATCTCATCTTTAAAGATCTCTCTAATCTTCTCTCTAATTGCTTCTTTCTCTTCCTCACTTAACTCCCTATCCAATTTTTTATCAAGCATAAATCCACAACGATAAAAATATTTGTCCTCAGAGATCAACGCTAACTCTGGATACTCCACTGAAAGGATTTCGACATCCTCTCCCAATAAATTTAACACTTCCTTAAATGCTTTTTCAAAATTAAATCCCTCTTTTACATAAAAAACACAATCAACTGCAAGTTTCATAGTTCCACCTTTTTATTCATTTATTTTTTATATTTTTAATTTTTTACTTTAATAATTCTTTTAATTGATATTATAATCAATCAAGACATTGATCGAGCGGATATTATTACTTTTGCTTAAATCTATTTTTTATTAAATATTTTTATTTAATTATTTTATCAATATATTTTATGTGATAATCCTAACCCTAAAAATACATTTTGTTGAGTTAAATTTAAACATTAAAAGATGAGAAGTTTTTTGAAAGGGGCAAAACAGACAAATATATAATAAAAATTGTGTTGTTGATTAAATACTGCAATAGAAGAAAAATTGAGTAGAGAACTTTAATTCGATATCTCAAATTTTAATAAGAATTTATAAAGCTTCAGAGAAAGATAACAAAAAAGTAGTGTCTGTTAGTATTTTAATAAATTTAAACTAATTGAATAATCAAAAAATTAATTAAAAGAAAATTATAATTTTAAAATATAATTTTGTGAGATCATGATCATTGAATTTGAAGGGATAAAGATAAAATTGCACTCGGAAGTTTACGAACCAGCAGAAGATACCTTCCTTTTATTAAAAAATCTTGTGGATGTAAAGGATAAGGAGGTTTTAGAAGTTGGTGTCGGCACAGGGATAATATCTATTGCTTGTGCAAAGAGAGGGGCAAAAAAGGTTGTTGGAGTAGATATAAACCCATTTGCCATAAATTTAGCATTAGAAAATGCAAAATTGAATAATGTCAATAACATCTCTTTTATTAAAAGTGATCTCTTTGAAAATGTAAGTGGAAAGTTTGATGTTATACTATTCAATCCCCCTTATCTTCCAACGCTTGAGGAGGATAAACTTGAAGGAAATATCGATTACGCGTTCAATGGAGGAAAAAGTGGAAGGGATGTGTTGGACAGATTTTTAGAAGAAGTAGGAGATTACTTAAAGGACGGAGGAGTTGTTCAGATCTTGCAGAGTTCTTTAACAGGAGAAAAAGAGACGATCTCTACATTAAAACACCACGGTTTCGACGTGAAAGTTGTTGATCGGTTAAAAATTCCTTTTGAAGAGTTGATGGTGATCAATGGTTATAAGTTGTAGGTAATCATATAAGCAAGATCGTCATAATTTTAAATTGATTAATTTTAATTATTCATTTATCTTTTTAGCAATTATTTCAAGTGCTTTCATAAATGCATCTTTTTCAGGTATTATAACAGCCACAGGAACGTTAACAATCTTTTCTATTGTGGAACTAACAATTGGAGCACAGACGATCCCTTTAACACCTTCTCTCTCTGCCCTAACTGAGGCAACGATACATTCCTCTAACGAATTTGCCGGATACTCTTTTATTAAATAGTTTCTTCCATTAATTGTTATTTTTCTTGTTGTTATCTTATTTAAAGCAGGTCTCGCAGCAATAATTGCAATTACATCTATATCTTCATCCTTTTCAAGTGATTTTATTGTTTTCAAAATTTTTATTAAAGTAGAGACCCTAAAATCTTTTTTCTGAGTTATTTTATACAGTGTGCTGTATGGTATTCCCGATATTTCTGAAAATTCTTTTAATGTTAACCCCAATTCAAGCAAAATTCTTTTGAATTCTTCTACAAATTTTTCATGTGATTCTATTTGAAGAATTAAACGCTTATACGCTTTCATAAAGATCCCTATGCTTTACTCTTTACAAAATATATACATTATTCGATATTATTTAATAATAGAAATATTCCATAATATATATTAAAAATTGATAAAACACAATAAAAATTGCAAAAAATGCAAAATTTTAATTAGCCAATTATATAGTTTTTACTTCTTTATAAGTATTTATGATGATCATCTTATTATCTAAGATATTATAAATCTAAAAAATTAAGATCACCCATCATTATTAAAATTTTAAAATTTAAAAAATAAAAATGCCATATTGATTTTATATTTTTGATTTTTATACTATATTTTTATACTATAAAGTCAATTCCTCCAAGTTTTCTTTCTTTTCTCTGGTTTTGGTCTCTTGGCATCTTTGGAATTATTCTTCTTGGTTTTTTATCTTTTCCTACTATGTTTGGAGATTTGACTCCTGTTATTATTGCCATAACCCTTATACTTCCTTCCATTTCAGGATCTATCCTTGCACCCCAGATAACGTTTGCTTCTGGATCAAGTTCTCTTGTTATACCCTCCCCTATATCGTTTGCTTCTTTTAATGTTAAGTCAGGTCCCCCGGTTATGTGGATTAAAGCCCCTTTCGCTCCTTTGTAATCAACATCCAATAACGGACAACTTAATGTCTCTCTAACAACATTTTGAACCCTATCTCCTCTATCACTACTATCCACCTCTCCGACACCAATCATTGCTACTCCTCCACCGCTCATAACTGCCTTAACATCCGCGAAATCAATGTTTATCAAACTTGGAACGGCAATGGTTTCTGTAATCCCTTTAACTGCTTGGGCAATAATTTCATCCGCTACTTTAAATGCATCGTTTATTGGTAGATTTGGAACAAGATCTAACAGTTTGTTGTTGTCGATAATGATAACTGTATCGCAGATCTCTGACATCCTTGCAATTCCTTCTTCTGCCTTTTTCATTCTCGCTCTTTCGATCTTGAAAGGATAAGTTACAACTCCTACTACTATCGCACCATTCTCTTTGGCAACTTCCGCCACAACAGGGGCTGAACCAGTCCCTGTTCCTCCACCCATTCCGGCAGTTACAAACACTAAGTCCGCTCCTTTTAACTGTTCTTCTAATATGTTTTTAGCCATCTCTGCTGCTTTCCTTCCTATTTCTGGATAACCGCCAGCTCCGAGACCTCTTGTTAGTGTAGCTCCGATTAATATTTTTTTATCTGCCTGTATCACTTCTAAGTGCTGTTTATCTGTATTTATTGCTATCGTTTCTGCTCCTTTGATTCCTATCTCCATTAACCGATTAATGGTGTTATTTCCTGCTCCACCACATCCAACTACAACTATTCTTGCTTCTCCAAACTCATCCTTTAAATACTTGGGAGTATCGCTTCTTGACAGAGCATCTTTAACAAGTTTCATAATTATCATCCTTCCTTATATCTTAATGTATAACTACTGTAAACTTATATCACTTACCTTGTTTATATGTTGTTATTTATATGTGTAAATTTTAGTGTCTTGAGAATCGAAGGAGATGTTTAACAAAGATGCGTAAAAAACTCTGCAAAATTTACATTATCCTTTTCACTTATATATACTTTAATATTTATTGTGCACAGTCATCTCTGATTTTTAAGAATGTTTAAAAAAGTTATTTTTTAAACCATTTCGGATACCCGACAATTTTGTATCCTCCAAAAGGCCCCGACTTACTTTCAATATTAAATCCAAGCGTTTTTAAGTCCTTTATTCTATTGTGGACTGCAACTCTACTTTTTCGATCTATATAGTCCTTTAAGAACTCCCCAGATATAAAATCTGAGTTTTTAGCAAATATTTTGTTTCTCTCTAAGATCTTTCTTGCTTCTTCTTCTCCAAACTTCTCTGAAAGTTTTTTGTAGAGATCCTCTACTCCTATGAGGATATTTAATAGTATAAAATGTCCAATATCTAACTTTATATTATTTTCATATGCCTTCTTTAAAAATTCCCAAAAATCATAATCTTTTCTTTCAACCATATCTTTTATTTCTTCTTCTATCTTCATTTATACCCCTTTTCTTCTTTTTGCTAATCTTCTCGCTAAGGCAACCATTCCAATTTCAATAAGCCCAACAAAGAACTTTTCTAAGCCACCACATGCCCATATTGCCTTTCCAAATGTGGTTTTTTTGATTCTTTCTTCATACTCTTTTGGAGTTATATCCTGCCCTGTCATTCTTTTTGTTACCACCGCAGCGGCTTCCATCAACTCCTCCCATGTTATATCTCCTATATGATTGTGTAATTCTTTAAATATCTTATAGACAGGAATTTCATATAACTTAGCCAGTGTTTTTACTACATCACAGTTTCTAACCATCCCTACAACTCTACCATCCCTTGTTAAAACAGGAATACTAACAACTTTGTATTTAACGAATTTTAATACAACATCTCTTGCTTCATCATCCTCATACACGGTAATAACTTCTTCAGCAGGTCTCATGAACTCTGTTATTGGCTTTTTGAAATCTTTTTCAGATATGCCAAGTAGATCCAATGTTGTTATCCATCCAACGAGTTTATCTTCTTTATCAACTATTGGGGCTGAAAATCTTTTTCTTTTTTTTAATAATTCTATTGCCTCTTCAACGGTCTCATCTACATATACTTTAACAAAATTTTTATCCATCAAGTCCCTAACTTTCATGATCTCACGATTTTGTTGTTCATAATTTTTTTTAATCTTTTTTAGAGAGTTTATCTTTAATTACTATTTTTTATTATTTATATCTATTTTAATCTTTTATTTTAATTTTTAATCCTGATTGTTATTTTGAATTGCGAGATATATATGCGTTGTGAGTGTTAAACTATTTAAGATTATTTTAAAAATTATTTTAAATGAGGTAAAGAGAAATTTATGTGGATTTAAAACAGATGAAGATAAATATAAAATAAAATCAAAATGATTAGTATAAAAGAATAAAATTTCATAAAAGATTAAATTTCATTAGAAATATAACCCTTAACTGCACTTATCGCTGCTATTTTCGGAGAGGAGAGGTAGATATAACTATTTATATGACCCATTCTCCCCCTAAAATTCCTATTTGTTGTTGAAACACAAACTTCCCCTTTTGCTAAAACACCCTGATGAGCCCCTAAGCATGGACCACAGCCAGGAGTGCAGATCATTGCTCCTGCTTTAATAAATACTTCAATAATCCCTTCCTTCAATGCCTGTAAAAATATCTTTTTCGATGCAGGAATTACTATGAGTTTAACATCTTCATGAACTTTTCTCCCTTTTAAATATTTTGCCGCTTCCCTTAAATCTTCTAATCTTCCATTTGTGCATGAGCCAATAAAAACCTGATCCACTGCTTTTCCTGCAACTTCACTTACTGGTTTTACGTTGTCTGGATGATGAGGAACTGCTATCTGCTCTTCCATATCAGTTATGTCTATTACAACTTCCTTATGGTAGTTTGCTTCATCTTTATTTACTGTTATTCTCTCTTTTTTTAACTTGTTTATATCATCATCAGATAGATCTCTTTCTTTTTTTAAATAATTATATGTTATTTCGTCTGTTTCAATGATTCCCGTTTTTCCTCCCATCTCTATTGCCATGTTGCAAAGCGTCATTCTTGAGGCCATGGACATGTTTTTAACTACTTCTCCGCAGTATTCAATAGCCATATATGTTGCTCCCCTCCTACCGATTTCTTTACAAACTCTTAAAACAATATCTTTTGCAGAAATATTTTCATTTCTTCCAGTAATTTCAACTTTAATAGTTTTTGGAACTTTGATCCATGTTTCTCCTGTTGCATAAATATATGCCATATCCGTAGCTCCAAAACCAGTGGCAAAAGCCCCAAAAGCTCCGTGTGTGCATGTATGGCTATCTCCTCCTGCTATAAACATATTCGGCAAAACATAATTTTCAGCCAATATTTGATGACAGATCCCCTCTCCTCCTCTATGGAAATTTTTTATTTTGAAGTTTTTTACAAATTCCAAAGCCAGTTTTTGCATTTCAGCAGCTTTAACGGTATTTGGAGGGACGTTATGATCAAAGACAATAACGATCTTTTCAGGATCCCAAACGTTGTTAGACATTTCTTGAAGTGCTTTGTAAGTTAAAGGGGTTGTTCCGTCATGAGTCATTGCCAGATCTACTTTAACCTCTATACTGTCTCCTGCACAAACGTCTTTTCCTATTTTTTTTGAGAGGATTTTTTCAACAAGGGACAATATATCACCTTTTTTATTTTGTTTCTCGATTTTTTTATTATTTTTTAATAATTATGTTATATTCTTTATTCATTGACTTGTTCTTTTTCAAAGTTTAAAATTTTTATAAATTTTTAATTTTTTATTCAATTTATTTATTTAATTTAAAGATTAAGGAAGATTACGTATAAAAAAGAAAATATAAATTTGAAAATATACCTACCGACTTTAATTAATAACCTTTAATTAGTGTTAATAATTTAATTAATATTTAATCTAATCAAAGAAGAGAATATTTGCTCGAGGATCTGTTTCGAAAACTATTTTTCCATCCTTAAAAACCCTGACTATACCTCCACTCTGAGAAACCGTTACTGCTATTGCATTTGTATTCTTTGTTATGCTTGCAGCGGCTAAATGCCTCGCTCCGAGACCTTTTGGTATATCAACATCTCCTTTTATTTCTAAAAATCTTCCAGCAGAGACAACTTTGCCATCGTCAGTTATTATAAATGCTCCATCAATAGAAGATAGTTCTTTTATTGTTCCTTTTACATTCTCATCAAATATGCTTGCATTATGCCCCGCAAACGGATTTAAGATTAACGGTTTTGACATATTCATAACGTTTAAGGTATCTCCAATAACAAATATTGTTCCTACATAGTCACCTTCTCTTCCTTCCCTTCCGATCTCCATTGCCAGTTTTATTATCTCTTTTAATGTCTTTTTCTGTTTTTCATCGAGCGTTTCAAATAACTCATACAAGGTTATCGTTTTTACATGTTCTTTTACATTAACAACCATTATAGTATCGAGTTTTCCGGGAGTTTTTGGTTCTCCAACTACTGCAACGATCTTATTGTTTTCTTTTAGTAGTTTCATTTTTAGAGCATGCACAATCCCGCTACTTATTATCATGCATCTATTATCTTCTCTATGCTTAATAAATATTGGATAAACGTCTTTTTCTTTATCTGAGGATAATTTTTTGTATGTTATTTGATTTGGTGTTGCAACAATTATCTTCATATGTTTATGTGGAATTTTATCTAAAATTTTTGTTAATTTTGAATTGTCATCTTTTTTTAATAGTGATTTTAATATTTCATATGATTTTCCTGTTTCAGTAAAGATCATGAGTGCATCTGCCTTAATATCATATGCAAGTCCTAATCCATGCTTGATTACATACTTTGCCATCATGACTCTCTCCACTACAACTTCATTTTTATTTCATTTTTATTTTCCTTTTTTTATTTAAATATTTTTAGATTTACAAAAGGTTTTGAACATGCTTATTTAGTTCATACCAATTGTCTCAATAATTTTATTAGTCCTATTTTTATTATCTCTTTTATCAACATTTAACTCTTATTTTATTTTTATTATATGGTTTTTTAGTTTTTTGCACATTCAATTAGAGTTTTAGCTATTTTTCTATCGGCATTTATTCCAATATCTTTAAATCCTTTAGTTCCAGGGGCGGAGTTGAGTTCGATAACATAATTTTCTTCTTTTGTGGGTAAAATATCTACACCCAGTATTACTGCATTTGAGAGATCTGCACATTTTAATGCCAATTCTTCAATTTCGCTATCTATCTCTAATTTTTCAACGACATTGCCCAAGTATAAGTTCGTTCTGAAATCTTTACTAACTCTCCTATATCCACCAACGACTTCTCCATTCACGACTAAAACTCTCATATCCTTATAGACATCTCCTTCTTTAAAGTTTATGAATTCTTGGATTAGTTTTCCCTCCCACATTGCGTTTTTTGTTAAATTTTTTAGGTCTTCTTCATTTTTTGCCATAAAAACTTTTAAACCACATTTTGAAAAAGAATTTTTTATAATTACTGGAAAATTTACATTATATTTCTCCATAAATCTAACTGCATCTTCATAGTCCCTAATTAAAGCAGTTTTTGGTGTGGCAATTTTATTCTTTGAAAGTAATTTTATGCATTTAAATTTATCAGATGTTAGATATAATGTTTCCAACGGGTTTATAAATTTTAGCCCTTCCACTTCCAACGCATTTATAAATTGCCAGGAATATAATGTTAATCTATCAAAATAATCTCCAATACCACATCTTGAATGAATTAGATCGGTCTCTAATTTAAAATCATGACTCATCAAATTTTCTGAATCCGAGAGTAAGAATATTTCACATTTATTCCCTAAATTTTCAATTTCTTTTTTTAAATTCCAAACACTACAACTTTTCCCTTCTGGAGATAGGATCGTTATCTTTACCATAAACATCACGTTATACTCTCAAATTATTGTGATAAATAATAAATTGAAATAAGAAACAAATAATGAATAAAAAAATAAAACTAAACTAAAACTAAAAATTAAAATTTAGAAGGATTTAGCTTATTTTCGTTAAAGTATTCTCTAAATCCACCAACTCCTGCTCTCCTGTAATCATATCTTTTAACGTTATCTTTCCTTCCTTTAACTCCTTCTCTCCTACGATAATAACCTTTTTAAAGCCCTTCGAATTTGCATAATCCAAGGCCTTTCTTAATTTCCTACCCATAATTTCAAATTCCACGATTTTTCCAGCTTTTCTCAACTTGTTAGCAATTAATAGGGACTCTTTAATTAATTTTTTATCCTTTTTTACAGGAATTATCAATATCTTCTCTTCTTCAATCTCCAAATCATCGATATTCATCATAATCCTGTCAAATCCATAGGCAAATCCAACAGCTGGGACTGATATATTTCCAAACGTCTCTATTAAATTATCATATCTTCCTCCTCCACATATTTGCTTAGCCCCCTTCTTTCCATATATCTCAAACACCATTCCAGTATAGTAATCTAAACCCCTCGCAATCCCAAGGTTTATTACATATTTATCATGAATAACAAACTCCAAGATCTCTTCTAAATTATTCACTGCCTCCACAGATTTTGGAAAGTCCTTCAATATCTCCTTCAACTCATCTAAAATCTCTCTCCCTCCTTTAAATTTTAATATCTCAAATATTAACTCTTTCTTCTCTTCTCCCAAAATTTGAGTTAGATAACTCTCCAAATTATCGTAGTCCTCTTTATCAATCAACCTCCTTATTTTAACCTCTTCTTCCTCGCTAACATTAAACTCCTCCAAAACCCCTTTTAAAACTCCCAAGTGTCCAATATGAACATCAAAGTTCAAACCAATATTTATTAAACCATCCATTGCCAAATTCAAAACCTCAGCATCTGCTATCGCATTTTTACAGCCGATTAACTCGCAACCCATCTGCCAAAATTCCCTAAATCTTCCTGCCTGAGGTCGCTCATATCTAAAACAGTTAGCAAAATAATACAATCTTAACGGCTTTTGTAGGTTTTTTAATTCATTTAAATAGAATCTAACAACCGGGGATGTCATCTCTGGCCTTAAAGCCATCTCCCTTCCACCATGATCTTTAAACACATACAACTGCTTTCTAATCTCTTCTCCTGTTTTTTTGGATATTAACTCAAAACTCTCAAAGGTAGGTGTTAATATTTCCTCATAACCATATCTCTCAAAAACCTCTCTTAACTTATTTTCTACATATCTTCTCTTTTTCATCTCTTCTGGTAAAAAATCCCTCGTCCCTCTCGGCTTTTGGAACATTTTATACCTCCAATTGATTAATTTTTATTTTATTTGTTTCATCTATTGTTTTTAATTCTTAATTCAGTTTTTATTGAAAATTTTTTAATCAAGTGTTTTATCCCATACATTTAATAAATTTAATTAATAAATCCAATAACTTTAATTAAGTTGACGAAATTTGACGTTTAAGTTATTTTTTTAGGTTATTTTTATTAATGTATGTTTGTGTTAGTGCCACAACTGTAAACTAAACCGTAAAGTTTATATAGAATCCCATAAACATATACATACCGAACAAGGTAACAAAAACTGAGGTGATAGGATGGCAATGGCAGGAGCACCAATAGTGGTATTACCACAAAACGTTAAAAGATACGTTGGAAGAGACGCTCAAAGAATGAACATCTTAGCAGGTAGAATTATCGCTGAGACAGTTAGAACTACATTAGGACCAAAAGGAATGGACAAGATGTTAGTTGACGAGTTGGGAGATATTGTTGTTACAAACGATGGGGTTACAATATTAAAAGAAATGAGTGTTGAGCACCCAGCTGCTAAGATGTTAATAGAAGTTGCTAAAACCCAAGAGAAAGAAGTTGGAGATGGAACAACAACAGCAGTTGTTATTGCTGGAGAGTTGTTAAGAAAGGCAGAAGAGTTGTTAGACCAAAATATCCACCCATCAGTCATAATCAACGGGTACGAAATGGCAAGAAACAAAGCAATTGAGGAATTAAAAGCAGTTGCTAAGGAAGTTAAGCCAGAAGACACAGAGATGTTAAAGAAAATTGCAATGACATCAATCACTGGTAAAGGAGCAGAGAAAGCAAGAGGACAGTTAGCTGAGATCGTTGTTGAGGCAGTTAGAGCTGTTGTTGATGAAGAAACAGGAAAAGTTGATAAGGACTTAATTAAAGTTGAGAAGAAAGAAGGAGCTCCAATTGAAGAAACAACCTTAATTAGAGGAGTTGTTATTGACAAAGAAAGAGTCAACCCACAAATGCCTAAGAAAGTTGAAAACGCTAAGATTGCATTATTAAACTGCCCAATTGAAGTTAAAGAAACAGAGACAGATGCAGAAATAAGAATTACAGACCCAGCTAAGTTAATGGAGTTCATCGAGCAAGAAGAGAAGATGATCAAAGATATGGTTGAGAAGATTGCTTCAACAGGAGCAAATGTTGTCTTCTGCCAAAAAGGAATTGATGACTTAGCACAGCACTACTTAGCTAAGAAGGGAATCTTAGCAGTAAGAAGAGTTAAGAAATCAGATATGGAAAAATTAGCTAAGGCAACAGGAGCAAGAATCGTTACAAAGATTGACGACTTAACACCTGAGGACTTAGGAGAGGCAGGATTAGTTGAAGAGAGAAAGGTTGCTGGAGATGCAATGATCTTTGTTGAGCAGTGCAAGCATCCAAAGGCAGTAACAATCTTGGCAAGAGGTTCAACTGAACATGTTGTTGAAGAAGTTGCAAGAGCTTTAGATGATGCAATTGGAGTTGTTAAGTGTGCATTAGAAGAAGGTAAGATTGTTTCAGGAGGAGGAGCAACTGAAATAGAATTGGCTAAGAGATTAAGAAAATTCTCTGAAACAGTTGCTGGAAGAGAACAGTTAGCAGTTAAAGCATTTGCTGAAGCATTAGAAGTTATTCCAAGAACCTTGGCTGAAAACTCAGGTTTAGATCCAATTGACATGCTCGTTAAGTTAAGAGCTGCTCATGAGAAGGAAGGCGGAGAGGTTTATGGATTGGATGTCTTTGAAGGAGAAGTTGTCAACATGTTGGAGAAGGGAGTTGTTGAACCATTAAAAGTTAAAACCCAAGCTATCGATTCAGCAACAGAAGCATCAGTCATGCTCTTAAGAATCGATGACGTTATAGCTGCTGAGAAAGTTAAAGGAGAAGAGAAAGGCGGAGGAGACATGGGAGATATGGGAGGAGAATTCTAACTCCCTAACCAATAATTTTATTTTTTTATTTTAGTTTTTATCTATATATCTATATATATTGTCTTTTGATATAAAAAATACCTTTAATTAAACGATATTTATCTCCATCAATTCCTTTTATGATTTTACCTCCAACACCAATAACATATTTTGCATTTTCTATTTTCATATTCATAAAATTAAATGTAGGTAAGATTTCAAATCTCCCCTCAAATTTTATGTTGTTGTCGAATTCTAAGAAATTAAGTAAAGTTTTTTCTTTTAGGTTTAAAGTTCTATCTGAATTTAAGCCCCATTTTTCTAATTCCTTTTCCTTCTTTTTAATTTCTTTTATTTTCATTAAACCGAATCCATATCTTGAATCTCCCCCAATGAATATTTTTAAGTTTTTTAATTCATCTTTCAACTTTTCGTCAATATTAATTAAGCCAATCCATTTTAAGTTTTCATTATTATATCCTAATTTAGTTATTTTCTCCCATAATTTTGTGTTTTCTAACTCTTTCTTTGGTTTTGGTAAGATAAATTCAATTTCGTGCAATGATTCATCCTTTACTGTTCTTGTTTCTGGTAGTATTGCTGTTGAAGTGAAAGAATCAACAAATAATAATCTAAATTCTTTTTCTGATAAATCTTTTAAGTGAAACTCTCCATTTTTGAAATTTGGTTCTAATATATTCTCTCCATCAAAGGAAGGGTAAAAGCATGTTATTTGTTCAAATAATTTTTGGTTTTCATTTAAGTTTTCTTCTTTCGTCAAATTATATGACTTTGTTAAAGCCCCCCACATTGTTTGCCCTGGGATAAATATTCTTGTCTCTGCCAATACACCATATTTTTTATATCCAATGTGAATTGGCTGTTTTTGTTCTAAAACTATTTTATACCAATCCATTAATCGTCACCCAATGCCTTTGCATGGTATCTTACGTAGGTTAGAGTTTTTTCTAAGATTTCTTTAAAGAATAATAGGTCATTTATGTCATTTGATAATTTTTGGAAATATTCCTCATAATTTTCATCATTTAACTTTGTTTTTGTATATTCCATTAGAGGTTCTATTTTTTCAATAAATAGATTTTCTATATTCTTTGATTTACAATACCCCCAATATGCATAAACCCCATCATTCGCCAAAACTCCTAATGCTTTATCTATTTCGTTTCTGTATTTTTTCCATTCATTATTTTTACTTTCTTTCATATCTTTAATTGCTTTAAAAATTTCAAATGCAACTTCATTGATTTTATACTCCAACTTATCCATTAGAACCACCATTTGGTTATTGCACATCTTTTCTTAATTTTCATCAAATAATTCAATTTTTAACCTTCCAAAACCTCTTGTAGTCATTCCTCCAATTCCTAAGGTCTCAAAGAATATTTTTGAATCTTTCAATGCATCTTTTATCATTTTAAATGTTGGTAAAGGTTTTAATTTGTTAGTTTTATCATCGTTAATTTCTTCAAATGGCTTTTTGTCAAATATTCTTATTTTTCCATAGAAGATTGTTCCTCTTGGAATTGCTTCTGATGTGAATAATGCCCCTTCCTTTGCTGTTCCAGTTATTGGATCTATTGAAACAGAAGTTCTAACTTCTAAGTTTGAATTTATTATTTGGGAAATTAAGTCATCTGGGACGATTATTATATCCTCTGCTTTTATTTCTATACCATCAATTTTTGGAATGGCATTGTCATTTAAATTATGACTGTTTCTAACCTTCAAATATAGCCAACCCAAGTTTATGTGTTCTTCATCTCCTTTTTTAGTTAAAACCTCATCATTATTTTTTGGTGCATCATTGCATTTAATTCCAGCATCTTCTAAAATTCTTTTAGAAGTTATCCATTTAACTCCAAATCTTGTATAAACTGGGAAGAATAAAATATTCAAATCAGAGAAATAAACCAATCCTTGCCATGATACATCTTTCTTAGAGAAACCAAATGCTTTACAAACTATACATCTTCCACAATGTCCTGTTTTTTCATCCTTTGCACTTTCATAATCAATATTTGGCTTATCATCCTGTCCAGCACATTTTATTCCTGCATATCTATTCCCTTCAAAAGCAAACCATTTATTTTCTAATTCTGAGTTAAAAACTTCATAAAGTTTTTCAAAAATTTTCTTCTGTTTTTCTAATTTCCCATTCTTTTTATTACCATTCTTTTCGATTTTTAAACCTAATTCCTCAAATAAACTAAGTAAAAAATCCTTCAAGGACGTAGTTTTTAGCTCATCTTTATTTAGACTATCAATTTTAGTATCCTCAATTTCTCCAATTCCTTTTAGTTTTTCTTTGAATTCGTTAAACTTTTCATCTTCTTCTTTTAATTTTTCAATTTTTTCTTTCCAGAATCCAAACAATTTCAAAGCTACATAATACCTCCAAGTTCCAGCCAAACTTGATCCCGGAATTTTTGGGATTTTTGTTGTTGGGTCTCTTACAATAGTGTTATCAACCCTCCCAATTGTATAACCCCCAGTTCCCATATAGACCGGGTCTGTTGCCACTGCATAAACGTTTATTTCTTTTATTATTTTACTGTCTTCCATAATTCCCCTCCTTGTATTTTTTAGTTAATGATATTGTTTTAATTCTCTTCTGTTCTTTATCTTCAGAAAACAAAAACCATCTTATATCTTTTAATGGATAATCACAAACACTGCATAATAAATTTGAAATAAAATATGAAAAAGACAAATTTTTTAAATTATATAATCTAAATTTTTTTTCTTTTTCCCAAAATTTGATAAATAGATCTGTATTCAAAGAAATATGATTCACATACCCTTCAGATTCCTCCAATTTATTACATATTCCATTGATATTTCCGTCATATTCATAGCTAAATATTCCATTAAATATATTTTTACCAATTAATTTACCATTTTCTTCTGCTTTCTTAAGAATATTATGAAAAGAACCATTACAAATTTTTGTTTTAACTTCAATAATACCTTTAACATTTTTATAAGAAACAATAACAAAGTCTCCTTCAGAAAACAAAACTGGATAATTATTATCGTAGATAATTATATCTATTTGGTTAGATATTCCCTCATTATATTCTTTAACTACAAAACCTGTACCGATTGATAAATTACTAGGTAAAAATCTCCTTATCACATTTCTTAATATTGCTTCTTTATACCTTCCTTCCTCTCCCCAAGGTATGTCCCCTATTAAGTTTCTTACTCGATTTTTGATTACGTCTAGCTCAGATGTAATAGATTTCTGAAATTCTATAATATTTCCTTCTATTGTAGTCATAATAAACACCATATAATTATTTTTAAATCCCTTTCAATCCCTTATGCCAGAATTCAAACATATCTATGAACATTTGCATTTTATTTTTGTCTGTTTTATTTATTAACTCATTTCTGAATTTCTCCAACTCTTTATCCTCTAAACTAATATCAAATATTTCACATAAATCTTTAATCACGGTTTCATTGGATTTTTTGTTCAATTCCAAGATATTTATGAAGCTTGTAGCTAAGAATTGTCTTATTGAGTTATCATATTTCTCGTCCCAATCTTCTAAGCATTTATAAATTATGTTAATCAATTTTTGAAGTTTTGAAGGTCTGTTTTCAAAGATTTCTTTGAATTTAATGAATTTTTTCCAATCTTCTAAGTTGTATGGTCTGTTGGATTTTAATGGTAGGACTCTTTTTCCTTTGTAGTATTCAATATCATTTCTTCTAACATTCGAATCTAAAATCTCAAAATCGAAGGTATTTGAAAAACATATAATTTTATCATCACTATCCAATACAATTAAGGAGTATATCTCTTTTTTCCAGTTATCTTTTGGTTTTATATAGAAAATGTATGAATTAGAATTTTGAATGTTTTCCTTACTCCAATACAAAGTGTAATATTTTTCTGTTTTGTTTTTTATTTCGTAATATAATCCATCAGGAATTTCAAAGTTTTCCCCCTCAATTTTAATAACTTTTTTATCTCTAATTTCATTAAGGATTTCTTTTAATCTCTTATCATTAAAATGATTTTTTAATTTCTTGTATACTTTTTCATCATTTGTGTTTTTATTTTGGTATATTTCATTGATTATTATTTCTTTAAATATTTTTTCCACTTCTTCTATTTTCTTTGAATTATTTTCTGAGTTAAACAATTCATCTATTTCATTAGAGGATAAATCTCTTCTAATCTTCCTTAACGCATTTATTCCAATATATAATGGGCTTTTATAGTGTTGAATTATTATTCCAATATGTAAAGATAATTTTCCATAAACCCATTTAAAGTTCTTGTAATATTTATTTTGAATCTTTTCAATTAATTTTGGAACATATTCTGCTGGGATTATAAACTGCCATGAAATTGGTGTTGTATCAATAATTGATGCAAATGGTTTATATGGTTGAATTTCTATTAAGTTATCTTTTTTCAAAGTTGTAACACTCTTTTTTTCACCATTTATTTCTTTTTCTAATTTAATCTCAAAATTAACCATATTGTTTTTAAATTCATTCCCTTTTTCATCCTCTAAAGGTTTATAAATATTTTTTAATATTTCTTCATTTCCTTTTTTGTTCCTACTTCTTTTCCTAAATCTCTCAATAAATTCTTCAATTGAAGAAATTAGGTAGATCTTTACATTATCTCCATTTGGTTGAGTCCAGAATAACAACCCATTTCCTTCTAATTCTTCCCCAGTTTCTTTTAATTCTCCATTAATCTCGTTTTTACTAACTTCAAAAACTAACCTTCTTTTTCTCCATTCTGGAATCTCCAAATCATTAATTAAGTTATTTTTAATATCTTCAACAAATTCTTTTGTAGTTTCCCAAATTCTTCTTAACCTTGCAGGAGATGGATTTTTTCTTAAAAGGAATTGAAGCAATAGAGTTGATAAAATCTCTAATGCTGGATCATTTTCATCAGTAAATTCTTCCCATTTTATTTTTTCATTTTCCCAATCTATTTTTGAATTTAAAGGAGTTTCTTTAATAAACTCTTCCCAT